>JAOZRF010000071.1:0-7760 GCA_029940245.1 Desulfobacula sp. | reverse complement strand
GCAAGATCCTCGGGTGCTGTTCCATGCCCTTTAAGTCTTGGTGCATAAATAGTAAAGGATTTTTCATGCAGATACTGTGCAAAGGCTTTCATCTCTTCAGGGGCAGCCATATACCCATGAATCAATAAGATGCCTGTAGTTTCAGTTTCATGTTTTAAAAATAAGGGCATTCCAATATTCTTTTCCTTTGATTCTCCTTCTATATAGTGATCATTGTAATCTCTGTAAAAATCCCTATCTATTTTTTCAAGGATAGTATCCTTAACAAGGCCCATGATTTCATCCTTGGATTTTTGAGCCACTTTTTTTAAAAAGTCTTCAACCTGCCTTACCGGTTCTATTTCATTGGCCATGACAAGAATGGGATTTTCTATCCTGATGGTATGAAAATTTGATCGGGTAATGAATTTGGTCTGATCTTTAAATATTTTATTTTTCTTTATTTTGATAACATTTGTATTTTCAGCAACGGCAAAAAAATCAGCAAATCGTTTAAACCGGTCATCTGTAAGAAGATGGATTTGATTTTTAAAAAACACATCTGATAAACAACAATTTTTTTGAGAAACAAGCCAGGCAATTGCAAAATATACCTTGCATTTGAATTCATATATGTCAATTCCATCTTTTCTATAGGGAAAGTGTTTGAGGATACAGGCCAGAACATGATCATAATTAAGTGTTGTCATGGCATATACGTCTGACATATATTTTTCCATGATTTTGATGGAAAACTGCCTTACTATCTGCTTTGAAGTGATATCATCATCAAACTTGATTTTTCGCCTGATGGTCAACATGCTTTCAATATAGGGATCATTTAAATATCCCTTAATATTAATGGGTTCACCAAAGCGGATATTGATATCCACATTGGAAAAAAGCATGCTGCCTTCCGTCATCAATTCGTCCATGACCCTTTTTGAAGGGTTTTTCATCACTATCTCGGCAATTTTACTTAAAATATTTTCCCTTGGCCTTGCAGGATAATAGGTGATGTTAACCGGAACAATTATTGTTTCCTGGTTAAGTACCTGATCAATATTTTCTATTTCAAGGACCTTAACAAGTCTATCAAATTCAGATTCATTCAACTTTTTCATTCTTCTGAGACGTTCACGATAAAATTCACAACGCAGGGCCACAATGGCTGCACCCGTATGGGGCCGTGTGATGGTCTCGTCCTCGGTAAGAGCAAATTTATCCCTTTTAATCAGTTTTTTATTCTTCACCATCATGCCTTCGGGGAAAATAATCCACTGAACATTTCCTGACAATAATGTCTTTAATATGAGCTCATCCCTGTGGGGGTCTTTTGTTGATACAGCACCAAAATTATTTAAGACTCCCTGTAAAACCGGTACATCAAATAATTCTGCAGAGGCAAGGGACCAGATTTCCTTTTGTGTGATGGTGTGAATGTGATAGGGCAGAAATATGGTTTCTATCCTTGTAAAATGGTTGGCCGTGAAAATAACCGATCCATCGGGAATGTTATGCTTCCCCAGAATTTTGATGTTTGCCTTTGAAAAACCGGAAAAGGTTTTAAGGGTATAACTGGATAATTCGAATGCAAATCTGTTCATAATGGACACCTTAAAAACAAGATTGTTTATCTATGGTATTTATAATATAATTTAAGTGATGTTAATATACATCTTGACCATGTATGCGATAATACTTAATATGTCTGCTTTGTCAAAGGAAATTATTTATACAGGACAAAAATTGGAGGTTTAGAGTGTATTCTAAAATAACCATACTGACCTTTCCGCCGGAAGTTGCCCAAAAAGCACTGGTGTGTCAATTAACAAAAAAATATGACCTTTTGTTTAATATTTTAAGTGCCAGAATATCCAATAAAAAAGAGGGATATATGGTGCTGGAAATTTCTTGCGCATCTAAAACAGGATTTAATAAGGGTATAAAATTTTTAAAAGATCAGGGGGTTTGTATATCCAGTCCTGAACATCAAATCTATAAAGATGAAGAGATCTGTACTCATTGCGGGGCATGCATCGCGGTCTGTCCGACTGAAGCCCTGTATATCAAACGGCCGGAAATGGAAGTTATTTTTAACAAGGAAAAGTGCAGCGTGTGCGAGCTTTGTATTGTAACCTGCCCGACAAGGGCAATGGGGCTTTTTTCTTCAGATACCCAGGACATTGCCGGATGAAAAACCCGGTTATTGCTATTGCCTTAAGTGGAGGGGTTGACTCCCTTGTTTCAGGATATCTTTTAAAACAGAAATACAAACATGTTTTTGGCATTCATTTTACAACGGGTTATGAAAAAGAACCGGCAGATCTTACCCGTATTGAAAGCCAACTTAAGTTTCCCGTCACTTGTGTTGATCTTTCTAAAATCTTTGAAAAAAAAATTGTTCAGTATTTTATTCAAACCTATCTTGAAGGTAAAACCCCAAACCCCTGTATTATCTGCAATAAAGAAATAAAATTCGGAGAACTTCTTAAAACAGCTCAAAACATGGGAGCAGATTTTCTGGCCACGGGCCATTATGCCACCATTGTCAATCCGATTTCCTTTCCAGATAAAAATATTTCCTATTCCTATCTGGAAAAAGGAGTTGACCCATTAAAGGACCAGAGCTATTTTCTCTCTTTGTTATCCTGTGACCAGCTTGAAAAAATAATTTTTCCCCTGGCCGGAATGACAAAAACTGATGTAAAGCAATTGGCCAAATCAAAGCATCTTGCCCCTTCCCAACCCAGAGAAAGCCAGGATATCTGCTTCATACATGATAATAATTTCCCGGAGTTTATTTTAAAAAAACAGGGGATGACCCATCGGCCGGGTGATATTATAGATATGAACAAAAAAATTGTCGGCCGTCACCCGGGACTGCATCAATTTACCATAGGACAAAGACGCGGGGTTAATTGCCCGGCAAAAGAACCCTATTATGTTAAAAAAATTGATATCAAAAATAATATTCTTAAGGTCTGTTTTAAAAAAGACCTGTCTGAAAAAAATATTGAACTTGCCCGGATCAACTGGAATTTTTCAGACCAGAAAACCATCTGTGATATTATGACCAAAATCAGATACGGCCACAAAGGTGCTAAATCATCACTTTCTTTAAACGGATCTTGCGGTAAACTTGTATTTGATGAACCTCAGAATGCGGTTACGCCAGGACAGGCTGCGGTTTTCTATAAGGATGCCAGAGTCCTGGGAGCAGGTATTATTCAATGAAAAAATTTTATATCCAAACCCTGGGATGCAAAGTCAATCAATATGAAAGTAATGGCATTGCCGCGGGCCTTGAAGAACAGGGCTGGACAAAAAGTGCCAAAAAACATGACACGGATGTGTTTATCATCAATACCTGTGCTGTCACATCAAAGGCCAGTATGCAGTCAAGACAGGCCATTAGAAAAATTATCAGAGAAAATCCCGATGCAAAAGTCATTGTCACAGGCTGCTATGCCCAGACTGATCCCGACCAGATAAAAAAAATTGATCAACTTGACCAGATCGTCTGTCATAAAGACAAACTTAAAATTGCAAATAATATTGCCGCTATCTGCAAAAACAACTCGTCGCTTACATTTAGAAAGACAGATCACAGTAAAGCAAATTCTTTTCTTGGATTTGATCATGCAGTAAAAGGGGAAATGACCCGGGCATATCTTAAAATACAGGATGGCTGTGATGCATTCTGCACCTATTGTATTGTTCCCTATGCCCGGGGATCTTCGGTGAGCATGCCTGAAAAACAGATTTTTGAACATTTAAAAGAACTTGATTGTTCCGGGTTCAAAGAGGTAATTATCACTGGAATTCATACGGGAATGTATGGCCTTGACTTTAAAAAAAAATCATCTCTTTTGCAATTGCTTGAAAAAATAAACCATGAAAAACCGGTTTACAGGATAAGACTCAGCTCCATTGAACCGGGTGAGATCAACGACGGCATTATTAATCTTGCAAAACCTGGAAATAATTTATGTGATCATTTCCACATTCCCCTGCAATCCGGGGATGATGATATTCTAAAAAAAATGAAACGGCCATATAATGTGGCTTTGTTTGAAGATATCATCCATAAAATCCATGAAAAAATTCCCAGCGCAGGTATTGGTGTGGATACAATAATTGGATTTCCTTCAGAAACCCGGGAACAATTTAATAATACATACGAGCTGATTAAAAGGCTTCCCATATCGTATCTCCATGTCTTTCCTTTTTCTGCCAGAAAAGGAACTGCTGCCGATCATTTTGATCATAAAATTGATCCGACTATAATTAAAGAACGATGTGCAAAAATGCGGGAACTTGACAAAACAAAGCGAAGGGCTTTTATTGATGCCAATTTGAATAAAAAACTTGAAGGTATAGTACAGAATAAGCCGGACAAAAAAACAGGCATGCTCAAGGCCGTAACCTCCAACTACTTAAATGTTTTATTAAAAAATACAGTTGGCTTAAGAGGGAAAATTGTTGATCTTGTCCTTGAACAATGTGATAAAGACATGCACCTTGTAGGAAAAATTTTAGACTAATTATAGATTATCGGAGATTTACACAATGGAAGATGTTTACAAAAAACTTGCAATCCTTCTTGACAAAACTCCTGGCGGTTATCCTGAAACTGAATCCGGGATTGAACTTAAAATTTTAAAACAGCTTTTTACACCACAGGAAGCAGAACTTGCCCTTAGCCTTGTAATGATGCCTGAATCTGTTGAAGCAATTGCCCGGAGAGCCGGCAGAGACCCCGGTGAAATAGAGCCTTATTTAATTGAAATGGGCAAAAAAGGCTTGATTATTCATATCAGCAAAAACGGGATAAACACTTTTATGTTTCTTCAGTTTGTGGTGGGTATATGGGAATATCAGGTCAACCGGCTGACCAAAGAATTGATCAGAGATTTCAATGAATATGTTCCTTTTCTGATAAAAGACCAGTATAAAAACAAGACCCCGCAGCTCAGGGTGGTTCCTGTTGCCAAAGCTGTCAACACAGAACTGAATATCATGGATTATGAACAGGTTGAAAATATTATTCGATCTCAATCAAAAATTCTTGTCGCCCCGTGCATCTGCAGGAAAGAACATACGATCATGGGTAAAGGCTGTGGTAAAGCAAGTGAAACCTGTCTGATATTTGGCGGAGGGGCTTATATCTATGAAAATCGTGGTATTGGAAGGACAATATCCCAGGAAGAGGCCCTGGATATTGTCAAAGAAGGGGCTAAGCAAGGGCTTGTTCCCCAGCCATCCAATTCAAAAAAACCGATAAATATTTGTCTTTGCTGTGACTGCTGCTGCCAGATTCTGAAAAATATTAAAAATTTTGAGGCACCTGCAAAAATTGTCAGTTCCAACTTCCAGGCCAATGTTGATTCTGATGAATGTACAGGATGTTTTGCCTGCAGGCAAATCTGCCCCATGAACGCCATTGATGAAGATGAAGAAGGCGACATCGCCATGGTAAATCTGGACAGATGCATTGGTTGCGGCCTGTGTGTCACCGTCTGCGAGTTTGATGCCATGTCTTTAAAAGATAAGAATCAGACGGAAAAGATCGAACCGCCGGCTAACCTCATTGAAACTTATATGAATATTGCCAATGAAAAAGGACTTTTTTAATTTCCCGTTTACATACCCCTTTCCTCTTTTATTTTCTCATAAGCTTCCTGGATTTCTTTAAATTTGTCATTGGCAAATTTGATAAACTCTTCAGGAAGCCCTTTGGCTTCAATTTTATCAGGATGGTATTCCGTAACAAGCTTTCGATATTGTTTTTTGATATCTTCATTTGATGAGGCTTCATCACATTTTAAGACAGCATAATATTTGTTGGTCTGTCTTATATATTTTGATTTCAGCCTTTCATAATCTGAATTGGAATAATTGAAAATCCGTGTGGCAGATAACAGGATGGCTTCTTCTTCATTTGAAATGAATCCGTCTGCCGCAGAAACCCTTAATAAAACATCCATCATCAACTCTATAATATTGGGCTGCATCCTGAATACGGAATAAAACTGGATGGCAAACGCATCAAAACTTTCGTTGGAATGGACAGCCTGTCTGAAAATATTAATTGCCGTCTGCTGGCTGTTAAAATCCAGATGAAGATCTTGTTTCATAAATCTTTCAACGGCAGATATCTCATTGTCAGTTATATTGCCATCGGCTTTTGATATTTTAGCCAGCATGGAAAATGCTGCCGTAAAAAAAACAAGCTGAGCCTCCTCATTGGAAGAAAGGGTATCATGTGTTACAGGTCTTGAAGAAAGATATACCTGTTCTTTTTTATCCACAAATGTATGTCCAAATGCAGCGCCTGCCACAGCCCCCAAAGGCCCCCCCAAAGCAAATCCTATGGTTCCTCCAATCATTTTACCAAGCCAGCTCATTTTTCTTCCTTTACATAAAAAATTAAAATCTTTGGTTCATTTTTAAAGATTACATATAAACAAAATCAGTTGCCGTTTTTCTTTTTCAGCCAGGGTTTGTTTTTCTTTATCTTTTCTTTAACAGCAGCACACCTGGTTTCAATCACACCTTCACCTAAAAGTTCTTCCACTTTTTCAAAAAAGGAAGGCTCAGAGCTGGTCATATATTCATCTGAAAGTTTGACCAGTATGGGAGGGTTGTCGCGTATTTCAATTTTTAAACAGGCAGTACAATCGCCAGGGAAATTTTTAATAATGGATTTTAGTTGTTCGAGTGTGGCTAAGGAAGATTTTTGAGCGTCAACCTTTATCAAAACGCCATTATTCCATTCTTCCGGTGCCTGCTCAATGGGAACTATTTTGTCGGCTAAAAGCTTGACAATATTTTCATTCTTCTGAACTTCTGCTTCCAGGATAACAATCTCTTCATCAGCCAGAAGCCTGTGTGCTTTTGCATAAACTTCGAGGAATACCACAACTTCAATACTGCCTGACTGATCCTCAATGGCACAGAATGCCATCATATCCCCTTTTTTGGTTTTATGTGATTTATGAATTTTTATGAACCCGGCAATGCGGATCATTTTCCCTTCAGCAACATCCTGAATACTTACACAATTAACTGTGCTATATTTTTGAATCAAATCTTTATATTTATCAAGGGGATGGCCTGTAATATAAAAACCCAGGGTTTCTTTTTCCAGGGACAAGAGCATGGGTTCATCCCATTCTTCAATATCAGGCAGTTTTGGAGTACTCACAGGAAGTGCGGTTCCCATATTTGAATCTGCAAATAAATCCAGTTGTGAATCCGCTTTTTCCTTCTGTATTCTTGATCCGTGATCCACGGCATCTTCGAGAACTGCCATCATCTGGCTGCGCCGGGTATTTGTGGAATCAAAGGCCCCGCACTTGATTAATGCCTCAAGGATTTTTTTATTAACCTTACCCACATTGACCCGCTCACAAAAATCATAAATGCTTTCAAATTCATTTTCTTTATCTCTTATTTCAGCAATAGATTCAATTGCAGCTTCACCCACATTTTTTACCGCGGCAAGACCAAACCTGATACATCCGTCAGACACGTTAAAATGCGCACCACTCTTATTCACATCTGGTGGCAGCACTTTAATGTCATGGGTCCTGCATTCATCCATGTATTTTATGATGGCATCGGAATTGTTTCTATCACTGGTCATTAGTGCAGCAATAAACTCAAGCGCAAAATTAGCCTTTAGAAAAGCTGTTTGATAGGCAATAAGGGCATACGCCGCACTATGGGATTTATTAAAGCCATATCCACCAAATTTCTCCATTAAATCAAAGAGT
>JAOZRF010000070.1:5281-9993 GCA_029940245.1 Desulfobacula sp. | reverse complement strand
TAAATAAATCACAGCGACCAGGACAGCAAAATAAAAAGCGGTTCTATATCCTGGTACAGGTTCATGCCCAAGCATTTCCCAATCTTCTTTTTTATTTTCATCTTTGCTATTCATATTTCTAACCTTTAATATTTTTTTGAATCAAATACCCAAACCTACTTTTACCAGGTTGACAAAAACCGTTGGGTAAAAAAACAAAACAATTGAAATACCTGCTGTAATCATAAGGGGGATAACCAGGCAAAGATTTGCCTCCTGGATTTTCACCGGAATGTTGTCATCTTCTTCTTCACTTTTCCCAAAAAAACCTTTATAGACAATGGGCAAAAAATAGAATGCATTAAGGAATGATGATACCAGCAGAACAATCATGAAAATAGTCTGCTGGGCCTCAAGGGTGCCTAAAATCAAATTCCATTTGCTGTAGAATCCACCCGTTGGCGGCAAGCCGATCACACCAAGGGCACCAATAAAAAGTGCGGCAAAGGTAAAGGGCATTTTTTTGCCAAGACCGCTCATCTGACTGATGTATTTCTTTCCTGTGGCCACATAAATAGCCCCTGCACAGAAAAACAGGGTAATCTTTCCAAAGGCGTGCATGGCAATGTGGATCACCCCACCCAATTGTCCCTGGGGAGATAACAGCGCCACACCAAAAACAATATAGGACAATTGACTGATGGTGGAATAGGCAAGCCTGCGTTTTAATTCATCCTGGGAAAGCGCAATACAGGAGGCAACAAGAATGGTGACGGATGCAATGCCCATCACCACAACTCCCAGATTAAAATGTGACAGCAAATCAATACCGAAAATTCCTGTCATCACCCGGACAATGGAAAATACACCCACCTTAACAACGGCCACTGCATGCAGCAGGGCGCTGACAGGAGTTGGTGCAACCATCGCAGCCGGAAGCCATGAATGAAACGGCATGATTCCGGCCTTGGCAAACCCGAAAACAAACATTAAGAGCAATACTGTGGCGGCAGGTTTAGACAATTGACCTGTAAAAATACCCGTGGTGGAGAATTCCAGTGTTCCGGTCACATGATAGCAATAAATCATGGCGGGCAGTACAAGCGCTATGGAGGTACCTAAGATAAAGGTTAAGTATCTTCGACCTGCAATTCTTGACGTCTCATCCTGATGGTGGGTCACCAGAGGATAGGTAGCCAAAGATAAAATTTCATAAAAAAGATAAAGGGTCAATAAATTGGCTGAAAAAGCAGCCCCTATTGTTGCGGAAATCGCAAGGGCAAAAAAGGAGACAAACCTGGTCTGCCCATGTTCATTAAGCCCTCTCATATATCCGATGGAATAAATGGATGTCACGATATAAAGGCTTGCCGCCACAATGGCAAAGAGCATTCCAAGCCCATCCACCCGGAAGGCAATACCGGCACCGGGGGCAAATTCAAACAGGGTCAAAGCAATCTGTTTGCCCGCCAGGACGGCAGGGAGCATGGAAAGAATAAGGAGCAGGGTGATGGCTCCTGCGACAAAAATCCATGATTCCCTCACATTGGGCTTGTCTGAAGAAGAAATCAGGGCAGGAATAACTAAAAGAGACACTAAAACAGCCAAAAGAGGTTTAATTGAGATAATGGTTTCCATTTATTGGATTGCCTTTTTGATTATAATCATGTTTATTTTCACTTTAGAAAAGGAATAATAATGGTATTGACGATGGTTCCCGAATAAAGCCCGACCACGATCAAAGAAAGGCTGACAAAACCTGAAACAATCAACATGGATATCGGGGCTTCCGCCATGGCAACATGGGAATGGGATTCCTTGTGTCCGCTATTTTCTGATGGGGGGGAAAAAAAGCATATTTCAAAAACCCTGAAAAACAGAACGGCACAGATCAAACTCGAAATCACCAGCGCGGCCGCAAAATGATAGGCACCCTTTTCAAACGCACCCAGGATCAGATACCATTTGCTGAAAAATCCACAGGTTGGCGGTACCCCGATAATGCTGAAGGCTGCCAGTACAAATCCAGCCATGGTCCAGGGCATTTTTCCAAAAAGCCCTGTAAGATTGGAAAGTTCAACATCTTTTAGCTTATAAACGATATTCCCCACAGCAAGGAACATGGCAAAGGTCATTAAGGCATCATTTAAGATGTGCAGAATAGCACCCGTCATACCTAGCTGGTTACCCATCCATGCCCCTCCCACCATATATCCGATTTCACACACAATAATATAGGTGAGCATTTTTTTGAGATTTTTCTGGGCAAGGGCCATGACAGCACCGAAAATAATGGCAACGCTTGCCAGCCATACCACTGCATCTGCAAAAAAGGGGGATTTGAAAATATAATCAAGTCCGAACACTGTGATCATAAGCCGTATCATCACATAGACCATGACCTTTGTCATTAAGGGAGCCACCACCCTTGCAAAGGCAATAGGTGAATACGAGTATGCATTGGGCAGCCAGACGTGCATGGGAAAAAATGCCATTTTAATCCACAGGCCGATAATGCATAAAATAAATGCGGTCAATACAATGGAAGATCCTTGATGACTCTGTAGAATTATGGCAACATCAGCCATGTTCAAAGACCCGGTCTGCATATAAAGATATCCGACCCCTAGAAGATAAAAGCTGGCGCCGATCACACCGATAAAAACGTAATTCAAACTTGCCAGAGGTCCTCTGTCTCTGTCTCCCATTGCCACCATGGCATAACTGGTCAAAGAAGTGATTTCAATGAGGACATACAGGTTAAAAAGGTCACCCGTGGCAGTAACCCCTAAAAGCCCTGTCATAAACAAGAGATAAACAATATAAAATGATGGCGCTCTGTCATAGGTTTCCTGTTTAACACTTTTATAACTTGCCACCAGATTTAATAATCCAATGCCTGATACCATCAGCAGGACCATGGCATTTAACAGGTCAATCCGGTATTCAATACCCATGGGTGGCGCCCAGCCGGCCATCCGGTATTGAATGGGCCCGGAAGTGATGACCTGCATCAACACATTAAATGCTGAAAACACTGATATGGCAAGACCAGTAAGGGCAATCGGATATGACAATCGTTCTTCAATCCAAACGGCAAGTCCGGCAAAAAGGGCAGCTAAAAGCGGTGCAACAACGATCAGTACTGGGTAATTATCCATAGTTTATTCCGATAAGCGCATCCTGAGTTCATCTTCTTCCAGGGTTTGATACCGCTGGTATATCCTGACGGCAAGGGCCATGGCCACCCCAAAGGTTGCAACAGATACAACAATAGCCGTCAGCATCAACACATGCGGGAGGGGATTTATATAATCAATGGCATGAATGACCGCCGCGTGGGCATCATGTCCGCCATGAGCATTTTGAATGATGGGTATGGTGGCATCCTTCTTGTATCCAATGGAGACATAAAAAAGAATAATGGCTGTTTGAAAGATGTTCATGCCCACCACTTTTTTAATCAGATTATTTTTTGCAATCATGGCATAAAGGCCGATCATCATCAGAATCACATAAAGCCAGTAGTTGTATTTTGCCACGATCAGGGGTAACAAATCCGTCATAATTTTACCTATAGTCCTTCATCGTGTCTGCCTTCAGAGACAATATTAATATAAATAATCGCCATTACCGCCATCACAGCGAATCCCACACCGATCTCAACCCCGAGCATGCCCAGGGCTCTCACATGATGGGGATCACCCGGTACAAGAGGCGCAAGTTTTGAATAATCTAAAAAGTTGCCGCCCATGGGCATGCAGATGGCTGCAATCCCCACATAAATTAAAACACCAAGGGCTGCAAAAATACCAAGTACCTTTTCTTTGATCCTTTTCACCAGGGTTTTTAAATCATAAGAAATGGCTAAAAGAATCAGACTGGAACCAAAAATCACCCCTCCCTGAAATCCACCACCTGGGGAAAAGTCACCATGGGCAACGACATACATGGCATAAATCTGGATAAACGGGATTAAAATCCGGCAGACGGTTTTAATAATCAAGTCCGATGGAACCCAGTCTTTATCCATATGTTCAAACTCTTTCCCCACGGCCAGGATTTTCTTACCGTCTTTAATGTGGAGGATAACACCGGTTGGCTTATGGCGGTAAAACCGTTCTTTTTTTCCCCTGAAATCCCTTAACAAAAGGAAACAGGCCAGCCCGGCAGTAAAAATAACCGCGGTTTCGAACATGGTGTCAAATCCACGATAATCTGCCAGAACCGATGTCACAATATTGGGAACCTGGGTATCTTCAATGGTTTTTTCAATATAATAGTCTGAAAGATGGGTGGATGCAGGAGAAGAAGGATCACCCCAATCAGGAAAATCTGCTGTTCCATACAGCAATAGCCCCCCTGTCAGACAGACAATAACAACGCCTAAAAATTTGAATCTTTTGTCCTCCTGCTTGTCCTGAAAACAGCTGCAACAAAGAAAACAGTACTGACCCCGGCTCCAACAGAGGCTTCGGTAAAGGCAACATCAACTGCCCCCATAACGGCCCAGAGCAGACACATCATAAAGGAATAAGCACCAAATAAAATAGCTGTTCCAAGCAGGTCCTTGACAGAGATAGCGGCAATAGCGCAAAGAATAACAAAGGTTAACACGATCAAATCAATCGGCCAGTACATGATTAACCCTTTCGTTTCTTTTTAGTCCAGTGTCTTAGCCCTGCCCGCATTCCGGCGTCAACAATGGAATGCGTGGCTGTGGGACTGGCGAG
>JAOZRF010000070.1:0-5271 GCA_029940245.1 Desulfobacula sp. | reverse complement strand
TCCAGAGAAAAATGATGAAGGTTATATAATGCAAGCCCCATCACCATGGCAAGAATCCCCAGGGTATCCATTTTCCCTGCCGGATGGAGCCTGCTGTAAAAATCCGGCATTCTGATAATGCCGACAGCCCCGCCCAGAAAAAATAACAGACCGAAAAATAAAAGTAAAATAACAAGTATATCCATGATGACTCCAGATTAATGATCAATCCATAAAGGATTCTTCGTACAGCCCTTTTCTTTTGTGGAAATATCGGGATGCTGCCAGCACGGCAATGAAATTCAAAAAAGCATAGGCCAGCGCAATATCCACAAACATGTCAATACGCTCATACAGGAAACCGATCAGCAATAAAATAACCACCGTCTTACTTCCGATAGCATTGACACCAATGAGCCGGTCCAGAACAGTAGGACCGAACAAGGTTCTATACAATGAAAAAAGCATGAGCAAGCATAAGCCCAATGCAACGCTTAGAAAAAAAGTATTCATATCTCTTCTCCAAAAACTCTTGCAACTTTTTCTAACATAATGCCGGGCAAAGCTTCGGCACATTCCCTGTCAATGGCATGCACTTTGAATACGCCATCACTGTCCGCTGTTATCGTAATGGTTCCAGGGGTCAGGGTGATGGAATTGGCCAGGGTTGTTATGGCAATATCGGATTTTAAATTGGTTTTAAAGGTGATGATGTGAGGATCTATTAACTCTTTCATCCGGGGATGAAATGCAAGATATAATAAATGAAAATTGGCTTTAACGATTTCCCATATCAACCAGGGGCAATAGTGAATAAATCGAATAAAAATTTTGACATATCCTGTTTCTAAGGCAGGGAATAAAAGGTCATAAAAATAATATGCCACAAGAAAACTTGAAATCCCCCCCAGCCACAACAGCAGGGGTTCAAATTTTCCTGACAATACAAGCCAGGATAAAAACATCAAAACAAATGTAATCAGAAAAGAAAAAAATGACTTAAAAAACGTTGATGTCGGTTTGTCATCATTTTTGACAATACAGTTACTGGAAATAGTCAATAAAACACCCTCCCTTAAATATCATAAGCATAAAAAGTCAATAAGCGCTATTTTTCAACGCCATATAGCTTACGGAATTTTCCGTATAGTCTTGCAACAGCGCCTTCTTTTTTTGTCCCTGTTTGAAAGCCTTCAGGTCTGGAGGATGATTGTTCCTGTTTAATTCTGTGATCATAAGCCGCGTTTATGGTTTTTATGAGGGTATCCATATCCACGGGCTTTGATAAAAACTTAAATGCATTATATTTGCCGCTTTCCAGCGCATTTTCAACACTTCCATGCCCGGTGAGAACAATACAGGGTAACATTGGCTGCAAGTCCTTCAACCTTTTTTGAACTTCAATTCCATCAATTCCCGGCATCTGTAAATCCACTACTGCCACATCAAAATCTTCCTTTGCAGCGGCTTCAACCCCTTCTTCTCCGGAAAAGGTTGTTTTAACCGTGAATCCGTCAAGCACAAGCCGTTTGGCAAGATATTTCAAAAATGTCTGTTCATCATCTATAAATAGAAGTTTCATAATATAGCCTTATATTTTAAATTCGTCTGCATATATCAAAACTATGATTTTGAGTCAATAAGTAAAACAAGGTTAAAACTTAAAACCGTGCCTGAACAAGGTTTTCGTTCAGGCACTATCTATAACCTAAAAATCAGTCCTAAAAAAGGCCAGATTTAAATATCTTTTTTGCCAGGGATGAGAAGACAGGGAAAGACAGATTTATCAGCGATATTTTTTGAAATAGAACCAATCCACCGCTCCAAAACTGCGGCTTTGTCACTGGAACCCAGGATAATCATACT
Source organism: Desulfobacula sp. (assembly GCA_029940245.1). Lineage (GTDB taxonomy): Bacteria > Desulfobacterota > Desulfobacteria > Desulfobacterales > Desulfobacteraceae > Desulfobacula. Next base: position 3,426 of record JAOZRF010000070.1, on the reverse strand, counting down.
GGCCTGGTATTCTTTTGCTGCTTTTTCAATTTCCTTTTGCGGATCACCCACATAAACATGGGGTTTAGCGTTGATTCCCGCTTCTTCAAGCTCATCACAAAGATCATCCAGTCGTTTTCTTTCGATTTTTCTGACTTTTTGCACTTCATGGGTATCCAGACTTTTTAAAGCGCTCTCCTTTACCACGTGCATGATATGAATTTCGCCTATGACCTTTCCCAGCTCTTTAATATATTCAACTGTCTTCTTCCCTGTCTCCGACCAGTTTGTAGCAAACAACGGCCGTTCAAACAATTTTTCAGGAACAATATTGTCTTCGCTCCTGTGCTTAAAAACCAGAATCGGTACTTCAGTCCTCCGGATCAATTCAGTGACATCAGAACCGGCATAAAGCTGTTCCAGAGGACTTTTAAAGGAGTGACCAATCACAATGAGGTCAGGAGATTCTTTTTCAACAACCTTTAGAATTTCAGGAATAAGGGTGGAAACTTCCATATATGCCCCCACTTCCAAACCCATTTCAAATAAATTTTCAGCCCAGTCTATAAACCGGATATTCGCTGTTTCCTTTAATTTGACTTCTTCTTCCTTAAGATATCCGCTCCCCCTTTGCATGGCAACTTTATCTCTTTCAATCACGTTTAAAAACACAACATGCTCCAGGGCAGCGTTTCGAAGTGCTAATAATGATTTTAAAGCATCATAGCAAAGATCTTCAAACTTTGTCACAAAAAGCAATTTTTTTATTTTCATGCCAGCTCCCATCTCAAAATTTTATAAAAATTAATTAACCCAGTTTTTTCTTTATTGCCGCAACCAGGTCTTCAGGTTCAATCGGTTTTTCAAGATAAACATCAGGTTTGGGAACTTCACCTCCCTGAAATTCATCCAATGCTTTTTGAGATTTCAAAAAAGACTTAAGGGCAATCCCGGTAAACATGATAACAGGTATTTTTTTTAACTCCTCATCTGTTTTTAGTTTACGATACAATCGAATTCCGCTCCCCCTTGGCATCAACACATCAAGAATCACCAGGTCGGGCTTGTGTTTTTCAATCATTTCCAACCCTTCTACACCATCTTGAGCAACCAGGGGTATATACTGGTTTTCTTCCAGAACTGTGACAACAAATGATCTGACATCTTGATCATCATCTACCACAAGAATTTTTTTGCTCATAATTTATCCTCCTTGGTCCTGGTCAATTTTTATCAACCGTATTTACTTTTTCATAGGGAAGTTTAATTGTAAATGTGCTTCCATTTCCCGGACTGGTTTCAGTCTCAATGACGCCTTTGTGTTCTTCTATGAGTTTTCCTGTTACAAGGAGCCCCAGACCTGTCCCTTTTCCACCTTTGGAACTGAACATGGGGTTAAACAATTGCTTTTGAATATCTTCATCCATCCCGCAGCCATTGTCTTTAACTTCAAGACCAAAGTAATTATTGTTATCCACATATGTCCGAATTTTAACTTCATGCTTTTTAGACGTATCTTCATCCTCAATACAGGCATCAATGGCATTATTTACAAGATTAAGCAAAGAACGATGAATGGTTTGCGGATCAGCCATAACTTCACCGATACCGGTATCAAATTCTTTTGAAACAAAAACGCCATTTGATCTAGCTATATCCGTGATAAGTTCAATGACTTCATTTACAATATCATTGGGCGAACAGGATTCAAATTCAGGTTCTCTCTGCTTGGAATAGGTCAATAGATCCTGGGTTAAATCTCCTACTCTTTTGATATTTCTTTTTATGGTTTTCCAGCCTGCCTTAAATTTTTCTGTATCATTTTTAGCAATTCCCACATCAACTACATAACTGCCGCCTTTAAGCCCGATGAGAATATTTTTAACATAGTGAGCAAGGCCACTTACCGTCTGCCCAACAGCAGCTAATCGCTCCGACTGTACCAATTCCTTTTCAAGTCGTTTGATTTCCGTTAAGTCCTGGAAAAAATTAACGGTTCCGACAAATTCACCTTTTTCATGAAGGACATTGCTGGTATATCGAACCGGTATCTGTCTGCCGTCTTTGGTGTTTATTATATTTTCTCTCCATGGAAACGTATTCTGCTGTTTTCCTTCTTTGGCCTGATTTTTAAATATTTTAGCAATTTTAGGAGTATACAGCTCGTCAATGCTCATTTTATTCCTGACGTCTTTTACTGCCTCACCAAACATATTTGCAGCCCCAGGGTTGAACACCACCACTTTCCAGTCATGGTCAAAAGCGACGATGGCATCATTGGAGCTTCTGATCAACAGGCGCTGAAAATTTGATTTGCGCCGAATCTCATCCGTGGCTTCTGCAATCTTAAATTCCAGATTTTCAGTATATTCTTTGAGTTTTTCTCTGATGGCAATTTTTGCCTTTGCTCTCTCAAGGGCAATGGCTAAAGCCTCATCCCTCACAGGCTTATTAATAAAATCACTTGCACCAAACTGCAAAGCTGTGATGGTTGAATCTATATCTCCATGGCCGGTTACAATGATGACTTCTTTTTCAGGATCAATATCCTTGATCTTTTTTAACAGCTCAAGTCCATCCATTCCCGGCATTTTTATATCCGTCACAACAATATCAGGAGCTTCAGCTTTAAAGACCGCAAGCCCCTGCTCGCCACAATTGGCTGTAACTGTTTCATAGCCGTCGCTGCGAAGAGACATGGAAAGAAGTCTGACAATAATATCTTCATCATCAACAATTAATATCTTATTGGCCAACATAGTTTATTTCCTTATTCAATTGCCGGAAACTTGATCATAAAGGTAGCGCCTTTTCCATACTCACTTTGTATATCTATAGTTCCACCATAATCTTTGATGATTCCAAAACTGATACTGGTTCCAAGACCCGTCCCTTTACCGGTTTCTTTTGTTGTAAAAAAGGGTTCAAATATCTTTTTTTTAACCTCTTCAGTCATGCCTATCCCCGTATCAGACACCTCGGTTACCACCCAGTCTTCTTTCGTATATGTTTTGATTCTCAATATTTTTTCAACTGGTTCATCCTCTTTTTCAGCTTTTTCATCCATGGAATCAATGGCATTGGTGACAAGATTAATAAACACCTGCTCCAGGCGATTATGCTCTGCCTGGATTTCAGGAATTTGTGGATCAAGGTCAAGGTTCACATTTACGGAATGAACCGTCAACTGGTGCCCAAGAACCTTGAATACATCATTTATGGGATCATTAATCACTAATTTTTTAAGATCCCTTTCAGATTGTCTTGCAAAGTCCCTGACATGCTTGATAACCCCGGCAGCTCTGGCAACATTATCAATAATATCATGGGCCATCATCACCAGCTCGTCATCTGGAATTTTGATGCCTTTTTTAATCATTTTCAGAATCAGGTCTGAACAAATCTGTATGACATTCAACGGCTGGTTGATTTCATGGGCCATGCCGG
>JAOZRF010000464.1 GCA_029940245.1 Desulfobacula sp. | reverse complement strand
ACAGTCTCAATAATATATTTATATATAGGAGGAGATAGATGTCTATTCGACAACCGTTTTTGTCTTTTTTTCTTTTTATTATTATATCACTGGTCAGTGTATCCAGCGTATACTCGGCAGATATTCCGCAAACACTCAACTATCAGGGAAATTTGACGGACAATACTGGCCAGCCGTTGTCCGGAACAAAGCAGATAACATTTGCATTGTACGATGTCGCTTCCGGTGGCACTGCCCTTTGGACAGAAACCCAGACAGTAACTTTAAAAGACGGACTGTTCTCCGTGGTTCTGGGAAGCACCAAGCCCTTGAATGCTGACATATTCACAGGAAAAACATTTTTAGGGCTTAAGGTTGAATCCAGTGCGGAAATGGGACCCCGACAAAAATTAACCAGTGTGGCCTATGCCTTAAAGTCTTTGGAAGTTGTCAACCTGCCGAATATTCCTGATCCCATTCCATCGGGAATTATAGTTATGTGGAGCGGCAGCTCGGATAGTATCCCCCAAAGTTGGACGTTGTGTGATGGAAACAACGGAACTCCGAATCTGACAGACCGATTCCTGATAGGAGCAGGCAATACTTATAATGTTGGAGACAAAGGTGGAAGCACGACAAAAGATCTTTCCCATACGCATACAGGTCCAAACCACAGACATTTTTGCGACTGGACAATTAATTCATATCCTGGTGGCAAAGACTACGATGACACTGTTGAAGATGACAATGATGATGAAGCTACTCCTGCCGGATCGGATCATCAACATAGGGTTCAACTATATACAGACTATTCAGGAACGGGGAACACAAGCAGTGCCGGAAGCACCACCCAAGACATAATGCCCCCATACTATGCGCTTTGTTTTATAATGAAATTGTAATGCATATCAGTTCTATTTTTATTTGTGCATTAATTAATTTTTTTTAACCCATTACAATCCCAGATTTAAAATGGTGTAAAAAAAATCAATACTGCACCATAGGAGAGCCCAATGAAAACTATATTATTTCGTTATATTTTTTACATGTCATTTATTTTTTTTATTGGGTTTACTGGCAATGCACTGGCAGATTGCGAAGGCTCGAATATGTCGGGTGAGGATTATTGCGTCTATTCCGGAGGTTTCGGGGTCATTGGAGGTAGTATGGCTGGTGATTCCAACTACATTATAAATGCCAACATGTATCCCTTTCAACGGCTACAGTCTGAAGGAGATCTGGAGCTGTTAGAAATTAAGATTAATTCTGATGTAATTCTTATTATTGAACATAAAGGAGTTATTCAATTTACAGCCACTGGCGTATACAAAAACAGTTATGACAAGGGTATAACATTGCAGGTAGAATGGATATCCTCCAATAATGAAATTGCAACAATCAATGAGTCTGGTTTGCTATCAGCGATTAAAGATGGAATCCACACTGTTGAAATAAGCGCTAAAATTGGCGAAATTATATCTGATAAAATTGTGGTGACATTAAATATTCCTGTTGAGAGCCCGGATATCGATGGAGACGGGGTATTAAATGACGAAGATATAGATGATGACAATGACAATCTTTCTGATCTGGAAGAATCTTTTCTCGGCACAAATAGCTGGAGCCTGGACAGCGATGTGGACGGGGTGAACGATTATTTTGATCCTGCTCCCATGATAAATCATTTTTTACAGGAAGTTCAGCCCGTTCCGGCCATAACCTCTGAAGAAGCGCCGTACAATATTCAATTAAATACCCTTTATGGGGATACCATAGACTATCTTGCAGAGGACCGGTGGTATAAAATTTATGTTAGCGAGAAAGATGCAGGAATTCACCATCTGCTGGTCAAACCGGAAAAAGTGACAGAAAAAACAGCGGGTATGGGCCGGCTTATATTCTCAGTTCATGCGATAATGCCGGACGGCCAGATTGAGAAATTACGAAGTACACAGCTTCTGGCCACGCAGATGCAGGATTTTCGTCTTCCTCTCACCTCTGGGTCATATCTTCTCCAAGTCCAGGCAAAGGATATCTATAATGCGGATTTTAATGTTATCCATATACGGTCAAACAGACTTTATGACATGGATATAGAGCTGGACGGAGAAGGGCAGGCAATGCAGCCTCTGATGATCCCGGAATCCGGAGCGTATATAATCTACGCAAGGCTGGTTGATGGTACGCTGGATGATATTGAGGAGAACAAAATTACGGGGAACATCTATGCAGGACGCGTCACAGAAGAACCTTTACTGGAGAATCTCATCTATCCCCTTGGTGCAGGCGTGGAACTGTGCCATTCGCTGGGATTTAAAAGCGGAACTGTTACTGTCTCACTGCAAGGCGGTGCAGACAAAAGAATTCGGCTGTGGATGGAAAAAACACCATCACCTGATGTAAATACTGAATTGGAATCGAATCAGACCATCGTTACAGCAGAATCTTTCACAGATAAAATTGGGGTTCAGGCAGGCGTTACCGTTGAAAAAGGCGGCAGACTCAACAGTGACAGTGATAAAGACACTTTAGGGTTTGTCGTTGGCAGCAATGAAGACACAGGGCTCCAGACCATTACCTTCAGCATGGAGATCGATCCTGATTTAAGGCCGCAGGGATCACAGCAGCAATTTATTCTCCTGTCAGGTTCTGGGAAAACTCTCAAGGCCAAG
>JAOZRF010000463.1 GCA_029940245.1 Desulfobacula sp. | reverse complement strand
TGATAAGGTAAGCTTCAAAGGATTCTTTAATCAAACGGGAACCGGAACCGGCCAGAAGCGGAAGCGATATAAACTGCCTGCCACCTTTAAATTCGGTTTTCTTAATATTGTATTGCAGATATGCCTCTGACAGGACTGCACCATCGGCATTCAGGCTTCCCGCTGTTTTATTATCATCGTCATCCACATGTCCGACAGCAGATAATTGAAAATTTGAACCGAGTCTGATCCCGTATAAATTGCCGGTTGATAATTTTAAATTTCCGCCATAAGCCCAGATATGGCTGTCATTTTTCCCTGCTCCATCAAATGTCTGAGAAAAATAATATGATTTTAATGATCCACTGACTTTTCCTTTTGTAAAGGCTTCCGGCAAGGTCGTCGCGACATTATCGGCAAAGGCCATGGAAATCAAGCCTGTTGAAAAAATTAATAAACAAAAACCAATTTTGATAAAATTTTTCATTTTCCCTCCGTAAAAATAAAATATAAACTATTTTGAAAAACACTTTTTTATATGCAATTGCCCTAGGGAAAAAGGCCTGCAGGGATTAATATAACCCCTGGATCATCCACTTTTTTACGATCTCTCTGTCCTTTGGAGCCATTGAGGTGATTTGAAGCCGGTTAAAGTTTTCTTCTCCTTTTTTTTCAATGGGAATGTTTTTGGCATATATATCTTCAAAACAATGGGCATCCAGGCAGAAATCAAATCTGAGTCTGATGTCGGTAAAAGCTTCCAGTCCCGAGGGAATGAGGGCATCTATTTTATGGTCATCCATCCTGATGGTTTCACCTGCCAGGGGAATAAGATCAATTTTTTTGTCTTTGATTTTCCAGCATTGAAAAGGAAGCCTTATGGGCAATACCATTTTTTTCCCCACAGGCGAGTGCAGAAAAATATTATATCTGGATTCAATGGCAAAGACAGAATAGAAAACCAGGGGTTTTTTCATCCCTTTCATCATGACAGTTTGAGCTGGATCTGCCTTTACATAATCTCTGATATGGTCATAGGTGGATTCCCCCACAAGAACCTGGCCACCAATACTATTGGATTCAATCCGGGCGGCTGTATTGACGGCAGCACCTACAATACCATATTTCATTCTCAGCTCAGACCCGATATTGCCCACGATAACTGTTCCCGTATTGACTCCGATTCCCATTTCAAGGGAAGGGTACCCTGATTCAAGGATTTCATTGTTTAGAGGGATAAGGCTGTTCTGCATTTCAAGCGCGCATGCGACAGCCCGTTCAGGGTCATTATTGTGACTTTTCGGTGCACCAAAAATAGCAAGAATGGCATCACCGATAATTTCATCGATGATGCCGTCATACTTATGGATAATAACAGACATTTTTTCAAGGAACCGGTTCAATAATTGTACCATTTCCTCGGGATCTTTTGTTTCGGAAAGGCTTGTAAAACCTCTCAGGTCAGCCATCAATACTGTTATGGTCTTTCTTGTACCACCGATCTGCCGGCCTTGTGGAGATTCTAAAATTTCATCCACCACCTTGCGGGAAAGATACCTTCCGAAAGTTTCCCGGATAAAATTGACCAGGTGCAGACGTTCATCAGAAACGCTGAGAATGGTTTCAAGCATTTTGTCCCTGGAGGTTACAATGCTTTTGATTTCATCAGGCGCATCATCTGAAATCTCGATCTGACCTGCCCGGGTGATGTCTTCCTGAATTCTTTTGTTGACCCTGGCAATTTTTTCAAGCGGGGTGATGATTTGGCGGTTTAAAAATTTTTTCAATGTTATCATCATAAATACGATGATAATTCCCACCATGATGATAATTCTTACACCATACCAGAACAGGTCCATGGGCAATACATCTTCTGTTGTCCATTTAAAGAAAAGGGAAAAAACAAGAAGGGCTGCTTCAATGAACAATATCCGCCAAAAGACACCCATGAGCAGGAGTCTTCTTACCCCATTTTTTTTATTTTTATTATAATCAGTCATTGTGTATGTAAAATAATTGGATTTCCTATATGCTTGATGCCTTGTATCCGGCTTCATTTATCTTTTTGATAGCTGTATCAATGAGGTCTGAATTTCTGGCATCAAAAAAGGCCTTTTTTTCATCAAGACTCACGGATACATTGGAAACGCCGTCTATCTCTTCAAGGGTTTTTTTTACCATTCCAGAGCAATGACCGCAGCCCATCCCATTTCTCCCTTTTGAATATATGTTTAAATTTTTATTTTTTTTATGATATGATGCATCTTTTAAAATACTATATTATAAGGACGTATGAATTGAAAGAATTAAAAGGGGCACAAAAAAAATATTTAAGAGGGCTTGCTCACAATTTGAATCCCGCGGCATTTATTGGTCAGAAAGGAATTACCCAAACACTGCTGGAAGAAATTGATAAGGCTCTAAAGGTTAGTGAACTGATAAAAGTGAAATTTAACGATTATAAAGAAAAAGATTTGAAAAATTCTTTGACCGAAGAAATTGCAAAAGCGACCAGCTCCCATATTGCAGGCATGGTTGGACATGTGGTTATCTTATACCGGCAAAATTATGATGTGGAAAAACAGCATATCACATTGCCTTGAACTAAAAAAGATTAATACGGATTCACAGTATTAGATCAGAATCTTGAGGGAAAGAATGGAATTGAATTTAAACGGGAAAATTG
>JAOZRF010000462.1 GCA_029940245.1 Desulfobacula sp. | reverse complement strand
CCAAATGCCGCCTTTGAATTTTACTGGTATGGTGTCTTTCCATTTTGGGGCCGTCTGATGACGAAGCGGTCATCACAACCTTAATGGCACCTTTGTCAAGATCAGTGCTGTACCATTCGGGTTTAAGTTTAATGATTTCATCGTGCAGTTTCACAGCAATGCGCCGGGTCATGGCAACAATCATGGCCTTGCCTTTAAACACTAAAAGCCGTTGTTCAAAATGAGTCACGATATCCCTGGCAATATGGGCCACCCGATCCTTTGATCCCACGATGGCCTCAAGTCTTGTCCATCTGGCTTTTGCCTGATCGGTTGCTGAGATATCTTCTCTTTCAAGATTTTCATCCAGATCATTAATGAGTTTTTGTCCCTCTTCATCAATCCTTATTCTTGCAAGCCTGCTTTCATAATAAATTTTAACAGTGGCCCGGTCTTTTACTGCCTGGGATATATCATAGATATCAATATAGTGACCAAACACTGCCGGTGTGTTTTTATCTGTCAATTCCACAGGAGTTCCTGTAAATCCCACAAAAGTGGCATTGGGCAGGGCATCTCTTATATACTTGGCAAATCCGTAAAGCGTTCTTTTTCCGGTCACATTGCCTTTTTCATCTTTGATATCCACTTCTCTTGCCTTAAATCCGTACTGGCTTCGGTGGGCTTCATCAGCAATGACCACAATATTGGAACGTTTTGATAAAAGCGGATAGACAGCTTCGCCGTTTAAAGGTGAAAACTTCTGAACTGTTGTAAAGACAATGCCGCCGGATGCCACTTTTAACAGTTCCCTGAGTGCATTTGAGTTCTCTGCCTGAACCGGGTCCTGCCGCAGCAGTTGCCGGGAAGCGGCAAAGGTGTCAAAAAGTTGATCATCCAGATCATTTCTGTCGGTAAGAATTACTATGGTCGGATTATCAAGGGCTAATACCAGTTTACCGGTAAAAAAGACCATACTTAAGGATTTGCCGCTTCCCTGGGTATGCCAGATCACGCCCCCTTTTTTATCCCCTTTTTCCTGATTTTGAACAGTAGGCAGTCCGTAAATTGCCGGATCTTCCCGTACAGCCAGATCCTTTACAGGTGTGGCTGAGGCCCGCTTCACAGATTCAAGAGCTTTGTTTACAGCAAAATACTGATGATAATAGGCGATCTTTTTTTCAGTCTGTACCATGGTCATACCGGTTCGGGCTTCTTCCTTCCCGACTTTTTCAAACACTGTGAAATATCGAATCAGATCCAGAAGGGTTCGTTTATTCAGCATGCCGCAAATCAGAATTTCCAGTTGATTGACAAGTTTTGAGGCTTCAATTTTACCATCTTTTGTTTTCCATGCAGAAAAACGATTGAATCCTGAAGACAAAGAACCCACCCGGGCATCAAGGCCATCTGAAATCACAAGTAAACTGTTAAAGGTAAACAGGGAGGAAATCACAGACTTATAGGTCTGAAGCTGGTTAAAGGCATTGTGAAGAGTGGCCCCTTCATCAACCGGATTTTTCAGTTCCATGACCACCAGAGGCAGGCCATTGACAAACAGGACAATATCAGGCCGTTTCTTGACATTATCTTCTGTCACGGTGAACTGATTCACCACCAAAAACTCATTGTTTTCAGGAGTTTCAAAATCAATGAGCCAGACTTTATCTCCCCTGGTGTCCCCATCTTTTTGAAATTCCACATCTATGCCATTGGTCAAAAAGGTGTGAAAGTTTTCATTGGTATTGATCAGATCAGGAGAAGCCATGGAGGTTATTTCCCGGATGACCTGCTGCCGTGTATCATCAGGAATGGACGGATTCAATATATTTACAGCATGGGTCAGCCTGTTTTTTAAAATCACTTCAGAATAGGAGGTTCGTTCCGGTTTTTCTCCGTCAGGCGCCATGGCCGGGCCGTAAACATATTCGTAAGCTTCCTGTTTAAACAACTCAATAGCAAAGGATTCAATTTTATTTTCAGATATTTCCATCAGTTATTGACCCTGATCTGACCGGACATGAGTTTGGGTAGCAGGGTGTCACGGGTTTTTGTTAGGGTTTGAATTTCTATCGTATTATTTAATATTTTTTGATCAATATTGACTCCAATTTTTTCAAATAGTTTTTTTATAGCTTCTTTAGGAACTACAACATTGATATTATTGAAAGTTTCTTTATTCAAGGCTCCAAAAACAGTTCCTTCTTTCTCAAAAATCTTAAAAATTGCAACTAAAGATTTTAATTTATATAAACAATAGGATTTATATTCACTTTTTACCGCAGACAACCCTCGTCCAATGCAACATTTGTCTGAGGCAACATTTATATCTCCTACAGGCGCTCTTACACTCACTAATACATCAAATCTTTCTGCGATTCGTTTAGGCTCCGAGGTATAAAGCCTAACTTTTGGATGCCTAAAACCAAAATCTGTTCGTCCCTGAAAAAAAACAATGCCTTCTTGATTCTCATTATAGCTTTTACCTGCTGGGGATTGCCCCATTAGTATTTCAAATTCATTGCCTAAGACATCAGTGTACCAACTTTTAGGTATCTCCCCCAATTCAGACTCCACCATTTCCCCGCCATTATCCTTATAGGGTTTCCCATTTTCATCCGGGAAATTGAAATCCACAAACCATTGTTTAAAAAGGGTCTGGGCGATTTTTTCAAGGGTTTGGTTTTGTT
>JAOZRF010000461.1 GCA_029940245.1 Desulfobacula sp. | reverse complement strand
AATGGAAGAGGCTGTAGAAAAAAAGGCAAAGGACCTTGGAAGGGAAAACTGGGTATTGGGCCAGGGGTTTAATGAGTCTGACTGGCCTGAAAATAAAATGCCGGATCGCTATGATCTTGACAGGGTTGCCCCTTATAACCCGGTCTGTATCTGGAGATGCGATCTCCACCTGGCCGTTGCCAACTCTCTTGGCTTACAGCGCGCCAACATTGGCTTGGGAACTCCTGATCCCAAGGACGGTGTGATTGCAAGGGATGCATCCGGTCATCCCACAGGTGTCCTAAGAGAGCTTGCCTCAAACATGATCCGGAATGTCCTGCCGGAACCTTCCCGTGCAGCGGTTTATGAAAATATGCAGAAAGCCATAGGGGAGGCCCATGGATTTGGCCTGACATCAATCCATGATATCAGGCTCATGGGAGGCCTTGATGGAAAAGATGCCTTAAAGGCGTGGCAGGCGCTTCGACAGGAAAATTTGCTTCATATTCGGTGTCATGTGGCTCTGCCCGGTGAAATGACAGACCAGGCTGTTGATCTGGGTATTTTTACAGGGTTTGGAGACGAATTGTTGAAGATAGGGTATTTAAAGTTTTTTGCCGATGGCGGTATGGGTGCGAGAACCGGCTGGATGACACAAAAATACCTGGATGCTGAATATGGAATGCCATTAACTCCGGTTGCAGATATTGAAAAAGCGTCATTAAAAGCAGATCAGGCCGGACTCAGTGTTATGGTGCATGCCATAGGAGACAGGGCCAACAAAGAAATCATAGAGATGTTCCAGAGAATTGAAAGCAAGGGTAAAACCCAGTGCAGGATTCCCCATAGAATAGAGCATGTTCAGATGGTTCTGCCGGAGGATCTTGAAAAACTTTCAGCCTTGAAAAACATGGCAGTCTCCTGCCAGCCCAACAATTTAAGCCTTGATATTTCCATGATTGATGCATGTGCAGGGCCCCGGGGGAAATATGCCTATAACCTGAAAAGTATTTTAAAAACAGGCATTCCCATGATGCTCAGTTCTGATGCGCCCGTGGCAGATCCCAATCCTCTGGCAGGAATTTATTCTGCTGTTACAAGAAAAAGAATGGATAAGACACCGGAGAAGGGATGGTACAGGGAGCAGGCACTCAGTGTTGAAGAGGCAGTTAAGGGATATACCATCACCCCGGCTGTGGCTTCAGGAACAGGAGAGCAATTGGGATCTATTACAAAAGGCAAACTTGCAGATTTAATTGTTCTTGATCAGAATATTTTTAAGATTGATCCTGACAACATCCCGGATACACGAGTGGATTTAACCCTTTTTGATGGAAAAATTGTTTATGAAAGATGATTCATCACAGATGACCTTTTCCTATCTTACGACGATTTTTGACCGGTCGGCTGATGGGTTGATGATCTGCGATGCCAATGGAACAATCCTGAAGCTCAATCGTGCGGCTGAAATCTTAAACGGGGTAAAGGCATCTGAGGTGCTGGGAAAAGATGTTAGAACCCTTGTAAAAGAAGGACAGATTGACAGATCAGCCACCCAGGAAGTCCTTGAAACAAAACGTCAGGTCAGTGTAGTTCAGACGACACCGCGATCAGACTACACCTTGCTGGTTACTGGAACCCCGGTTTTTGATGATAGCCATAACATTCTTTTTGTTGTTGTAAATGAACGGGATATTTCTCTGATTGAAAGCATGAGAAGACACCTTGCACTGGCACGGCAGGAATCTGAAAAAATCAAGGATGAATTGACCGAGTTAACCCTGCTTGAATTAAAAGAGAATGATATTGTGGCCCAGAGCGATTCAATGAAACAGACATTAAAGCTTGCCTTAAAGCTATCTGCGATTAATGCTTCCAATATTCTGATCCAGGGAGAATCAGGCACGGGCAAGGGGTTGCTGGCAAAATTTATTCATAAGCACAGTAGCGGAAGTAAAAAACCGTTTATTCAGATTAATTGTGCTGCCCTGCCTGAAAACCTTCTGGAGGCAGAATTGTTCGGGTATACAAAGGGAGCATTTACCGGAGCCAGTGAAAAGGGAAGGATCGGATTGTTTGAATTAGCATCCGGAGGGACGATTTTTCTTGATGAAATCGGTGAAATGTCCCTCGGAGTACAGGCCAAACTGTTAAAGTGCCTGGATGATCATGAAATTATGCCCATCGGTGGCACTGCTCCCAAAAAAATAGACTGCTCGATTATTGCCGCCACAAACCAGAACCTTGAAACCCGGACATTCAATAAGAAGTTCAGGCTGGATCTTTTTCACAGGCTTAATACCTTTACGCTTTTGATTCCACCATTGAGAGACCGGCCTGAGGATATTCTTGAGCTGGTTCGAATCACCCTTAAAAAATATAACAAACAATACAACCGCAGATCACGTATCGGTTACAAGGCTTTTGACACACTTCAAGCCTATCATTTCCCGGGGAATGTCCGGGAACTGATCAATATCATTAAACAGGCCATTGTCATGTGTGACAGACGATCTTTAGATGAGTATCTGGTAAAAGCGTTAAACAAGACCAAATCCCCTGGAACAAAGGTGCTACCAATGAAAGAAGTCAATACCCTGGCCGAAAGAATCTGGGCAGTTGAAAATGATATGCTGATCCAGGCAACGATGAAATGCCTTACCACCAGAGATGCAGCCAGATTTTTGGGAATCA
>JAOZRF010000460.1 GCA_029940245.1 Desulfobacula sp. | reverse complement strand
GCTGTTGCCTTGAGATGACTTGATCAATTTAAATATCAGGGTTGCTATGATGGCAATGATGAAACCTGTAATGGCAAAGCCTATAATTCCTCCGCCAAAGAACCAATGCCCGTAACCCGCACCATTGTAACCACAATTCCACATTTTTTGCGCTCCTTTTTTTATGTATAACTGCCACGGGCAGATCTTATTTAGGGCCTTGACCTGCGCTCAATGAATATTGAAAGTCCCCCCCCTAGTTTGCCGGGACTTTCTTATAAAATTGATATGGATGTAACAGTGAAAGAAAAATCTTTTCACTGTTACATCATGTCAATAATAATAGATTACCAGCATCCAGCAAAATTATGGTTGTGCCCTGTGATACCACAACCCCAACCCCAACCCTGACCGTATCCCATTCCTCCAATGCTGGAGACATTGTACTGCTGGGCTTTGGCCCTGAGTTCATTTTCGGATTTGCTGATCTGCTCAGACAATGCCCGGGCTCTTTTGGCATCAGGGTTGGTGTTTGCCATCAGTGCATTTAACTCTGCCCTGTCCGCTGATATGGAGGATCTCAGAGCTTGGGTATCATTTGCAAAGGACTGATAGGCACCGTTGTTGTAGGCGCTCTGATTGTAATTCCTATTTCCATACATACCGTTTCCGTACATGCCCCCGCATCCCCAGGCAAAGGCACTGGCTGTAAAAAAACCGATAATCAGGATTGTTGTAACTGCTGTAATGACTTTCTTCATAATAAACTCCTTTGTGTTGCGTTAATAAAGAAACTCTCGCTACCTGTTTCTCTACTTTGCAATGGGCGTGCCAATAAATAATCTTAGATTATAAATATCTGTAATAATATGGAATTTATGAAATTTAAATTTTTCTTAATACAACTTACCTTGTAAAAACAACATGTGTGATTAAAATTTAGACGGTGCTTTTAAAGTTGACTGATTAAATATTAACCGCCTATCTGGATTTTGATATGCTCATTCAAAAAATAAAACGTTTTAACCCCTTTGTTTCTCCGTGGATGATCATAGGGATAAGCCTTGTGCTTATTAGTGTCGTCGTTGTTCAGGCTGTGATGAACTATAACCGTGAAAAAGAATATATGGGTCAACTTCTGGCAGAAAAGGGATCTGCATTGATCAGATCCTTTGAGGCCGGTACTAAAACCGGTATGATGGGGCTCTTTGGTAACGAGGCTCATCTGCAGACCCTTTTAGAAGAAACCGCATCTCAAGGAGATATTTCTTATATTTTTATTTCGGATAACTCCGGGAAAATACTCGCCCATAATATCAGGCAAAAAATAGGAATCCGGTTAAATAAATTACAATTCGAAGGTAAGATATCAGCCAGTGATAAACCACAATGGAGGATCGTTAGCGGAGAAGATCAAAAAACATATTTTGAGGTATACAAAATTTTTTTACCAATTTTAAAAAATCAGGGTCCCGCTTCTGGAACAGGAATGATGAATAGAATGGGGAAGCAGGAGAACATGCGCATGTGGTGTGCTCCCGGATGGATGAAAGGTTTACCCGAAGATCGTCTTTTAGATCCTAAAAATCGGCCGATAATATTTATAGGAATGGATGTAAGTCCCTTTAAGACTGCCCAGGCTGAAGATTTGCGAAATAGCGGAATCACTCTGTCGGTAATTTTTTTCTTAGGAATGGCAGGGATGGTATCCTTGTTCTGGGCTCAAACTAATGCTCGCTCCCATCGGCTGCTTCAGGATGCAAGAGCATTTGCATCAGAACTGGTAACAAGCCTTCCCATGGGAATACTTGTGATAAATGCAAAATTAACCATAACCTATATTAACGAAGTGGCGTGCTCTCTTTTGAGAACCAATATGCATAATACCAAAGGAATGAATGCAAAGGATATCTTCCCGGCATCCCTTTTAGAGTTGCATGAAGCGGTTAAAACCGGGGCTCCAGTTTTGGAAAACGAAGTAATACTCGAGACTCAAAAAAACAAGGCAGTCCCGGTTTCTGTGACTGTGACAGAAGTCATTGGAGAACATGGAAATTTTATAGGTGATGTTTTTTTATTAAAAGACCTTAGCGATCTTCGGGCTTTGGAAATCGAAATTCAGAGAAAGGAAAAACTTGCTGCTGTCGGGACCCTTGCTGCAGGCATCGCCCATGAGGTCAGAAACCCATTGAGCTCAATAAGAGGGTATGCAACATTTTTTGGAAGCTTATTTGATAGTGGTACTGAGAACCGGAAAGCTGCCAACATAATGGTAGAAGAAGTTGATCGGGTAAACAGAGTAATTTCAGAATTGCTTGAATTTGCACGGCCCGTAAATCTAAAATTGGAAAAAACGGATATCACAGAATTTGTCAATAATTCCTTAAGAATTATTAAATATGAAGCTGAAATGGCCAATGTAAAAATAATAAAATCCATTAATAGTCCGCTCCCCGATGTTGAGGTTGATAATGACCGGTTTACCCAGGTACTCCTCAACCTCTATATTAATGGTATTCAGGCAATGAAAAACGGAGGCGATCTTACCATTGAAGTTGGGCTCAAAGAAGAAAATGTTGTTTTTATGATTTCAGATACGGGAAAGGGAATCCCCTCTGAAGATCAGGCTAACATTTTTAATCCCTATTTTACCACCAAAAAAATGGGCACAGGGCTTGGACTTGCCATTGTCTACAAAGTGATA
>JAOZRF010000069.1 GCA_029940245.1 Desulfobacula sp. | reverse complement strand
TGATTAGAAGTCCGTTGCTCTATCCAGCTGAGCTACAGGCGCAAACGACACAAACAAAAAGATTACTTATCAAATTTATCCCAAATTGTCCATAAAAAAATGAGTAATTTTCTTATGCCCGGAATATATTGCTTTTATCGATCATCGTATAATGATATACTCATCTTTTATCAAAACTATCTTAGGGTATAATTAATGGGAAAAACCATGGAACCTGCGAACAAAAGCAAACAAGGGCTGACCAGAAAAGATTTTTTGATCCCCGTAAAAAAAGCAAAAACTTCAAGTTCAAAAGCGCTTGTAAAATCAGACCCCATTCAAAGCTATCTTAATGAAATAAGCCGGTACAAGCTTTTGACAAGAGAACAGGAGGTTGAACTTGGAAAGCGCATTCAGGAAGAAGGAGACCAGGAGGCTGCCTATATCATGACCACGTCAAATCTGCGTCTGGTGGTTAAAATCGCCCTTGAATTCCATAGAATCTGGGTGCAGAACCTTTCGGATTTAATCCAGGAAGGCAATATCGGGCTTGTGCAGGCCGTTAAAAAATTCAACCCCTATAAAAATGTTAAATTCTCATATTATGCATCCTTCTGGATAAAAGCCTATATTCTTAAATTTATCATGGATAATTGGCGAATGGTAAAGATTGGAACAACCCAGGGGCAGCGCAAATTGTTTTTCCGACTGAAAAAAGAAAAACGAAGACTGATTGAGCAGGGCTTTGATCCAAAACCCAAACTATTGTCAGAAAGGCTGGGGGTATCTGAAAAAGAAGTGGTTGACATGGATCAGAGGCTGGCCAACTGGGACTTAAGCCTTGATGAACCATTAAAAAATGACTCTAATACAGAAAGAATTGAATTTATAAATGTTGAAACTGATTCATCTGAAGATCGCATGGCCAAAAAAGAGATTGAAAATATTTTGCATAGAAAAGTTAATAAATTTAAAAAAACCCTTAATGAAAGAGAACTGAATATTTTTACCAGAAGAATTTTCTCTGACAGCCCTGAAACACTTCAGGAAATAGGTGAAGCATACTCCATATCCCGGGAAAGGGTAAGACAGATTGAAAATAATATTTTAAAAAAAATGAAAGCCTACTTTAAAAAAGACATGCCTGATTTTGACATGTACGATCACAACCAATAAATTACAATTTATTTTTATACTAGGGTAAAGCATATTATGAAAAAATGCCTTGTTTATGTTCTTCTTGTTTTTATTTTAAGTGTTTTGATAGCTGGCTGCCCAAGGCTTAAACAGACTAAAAAAGATTATGAATCCCAAATTATCCAAAAAGAACAAAATAAAGAGGATCATGATCTTTCTGCAAATTATTATTATCTTGAATCCCGGATTCACATTAAAAACAAAGACTATGCAAAAGCCATTGAATCCCTGAAAAAGGCAATGGTTAAAGATCCTGATTCCTTTATATTAACCCGTGACCTGGGTCGGTTGTACCTGAGAGAAAAGAATAACAAAAAAGCGCTGGAACTGGCTGAAAAACTGGTTCTCAAAAATCCTGACAATGTGGATGGATTGCTTCTTTTTGTCCAGCTCAAAAAAGATGGCCTGGATGAAAAAGAGCTGATTAAAATTTTAAACAGGATTCTATCGCTGGATCCAGAGAACAAAGAAACATTTCTCCGCCTTGCCAAAATATATATAGATAAGAATGATAATACTGAGGCTTTGGTGGTGTTAAAAAAAATGGTTGCCCGGTTTCCCGACTATTATGTTGCCTGGTTTTATCTTGGCGAGGCCTATCTGGCTGAAAAGCAATATGAACTTGCCAAAATTCAATATTTAAAAACCATTGAAATAGAGCCGGATATTGTGGAACCGCGGTTTCAATTGATAAAAATTTTCAGTCTTCAAAACACACCTGAAAACAACCAGAAGATATTAAAAACATATAATGAAATACTTGAGATAGAGCCGAACAATTATCGGGCACAATTGGGAATGGCTCTACACCATTATAAAAACAATAACAAGGTTGCCGCAGCCACCCTGTTCACAAAACTTGGCCAGGCCGTTGATAGCGATTCCAGGATTATCATGACGGCTGTGAATGAATATATTTCCGGCAAAAAATATGAAGATGCCTTGATTGTTTTCTCCCGGATGCTTAAAGGTGATCCTGAAAACCAAACCCTGAACTTTTTCACGGGTATGGCCTATGAGGAAATTGAAGATTTCAAAAACGCTATTTTATATTATCTGAAAATCAAACCAGGCCATTCTCAATATAAAAAAACCCTGCTGAATATTGCCTTTCTCTACCAGAAATCAGGAAAAACCCAGGAAGCCATAAATTACCTTGAAAACAAGTATAAAGCCTTTCCAAAAGATATCGATATTATCATTTATCTTGCCTCGTTTTATGAAAAAAATAAAGCCTGGGAAAAAGCCATGGGACTTTTAAAGACAGGGCTTGTAAATTCTCCTGAAAATACATCATTGCTTTTCCGACTGGGTGCTGTACAGGATAGTGCAGGCTTTAAGCAGGACTGCATAAGCACCATGAAAAAAATTCTTGAAATTGATCCAAAGGATGCCAGTGCTTTGAACTACCTGGGTTATTCCTATGCAGACCTGGACATAAATCTGGATGAGGCGCTGTTGCTTATCAAAAGAGCACTTGAGATTAAACCCGATGACGGGTATATCACAGACAGCCTGGGCTGGGTCTATTACAAGAGGGGGGAGTATGAAAAAGCTATTCAATACCTTAAAAAAGCCGCGGAACTAACCTCTTTTGAAACCATCATAACAGATCACCTTGGTGATGCTTATCATAGCGCAAAAAAATTCAAAAAAGCCCTGGATACCTATAAAAAAGCAATCACCAATGCCAAGGATGAGGACAAAAAAAAAATTGCCGAACTTAAAAAAAAAATTGAGGCTGTTCAAAAAAAAATTAAATGATTAACCAGAACTTATTATCCAAGTCAATTTATAGTATTGTCTTTATCTTGATTTTCTCGGGTTGCGCACAGCACAGATCTGCAAGCAATGCTTTGCTTGATAAAAAAGCGCTTTTGTTTGCAAACCAGGCAAGATCATTTAATCAACATATTATTGCAAGCAAGGGAACAGGCTTTGCACTGGTTGAAACAAAAACAAAGACAGAAAGATTCAAAATTGCGTGGGCTGCCGTCTTCCCAAATAAAATCAGAATCACACTTCTAATCTCCGGCCTTCCAATAGAAACCATTATTGCAACGGGAGAAAAAATCACTTTCTTTTCCCATACAGAGGAACATTCCAAACATTCATATTACTCAAAAGACCCTGACATGAAAGACTATATCCAGGTTCCAATAAAAATGTCTGAAATGATATCCATTTTATTGGGACGCTTACCTGTAAAGAACTTTGACAATGCCTCTTTTTTACCATCAGACTCATCCTTATCCAGTATTATATTAAAACAAAAATGGAAGGAGGAGACACAGTCCCTGTATTTTAATAAAAAAGGAAAAATATATGGCATCAAATCCAGGGACTTATCTGGAAAACTCTTGTATGAAATAATGATAACACAATATAAAACATATAATTTTGGTGACATCCCAATAAAAATAGAAATCAAAGATATGGATAACCGGAAACTGACCTTGGACATTACAAGCTTTCAGCCCAATCCTCCCATAAAAGACTCTGTATTCCGGTTGACAGAATCTGGATAATGACCATTATAAATGTGATTTATTAACGAATTTTCTCAAAGGAGATAATATAGAATGATACATGATAGTGTAGACAAAGCCAGGCAAGGAAGCACCTGCCCATCCCAGGGTGGTCAGCCGGACATGGCTGCCCAGCAAAAACAAGAAGAAATGGCCATCAAAGCCTCCCTGGCTAAAATAAAACACAAAATTTTTATCTTAAGTGGTAAGGGTGGGGTTGGTAAAAGCAGTGTATCTGCCAATCTTGCAGCCTGCCTTTCTAAAAAAGGATATAAAACAGGTCTTATGGATGTTGATGTCCACGGCCCTTCCATAGCACAGATGCTGGGACTGACAGAACTTCTTGATATTTCTAAAAATCAGCTTCTGATCCCCAAACAGGTCAACGGTAACCTTAAGGTTGTCTCTGTCCAGGCATTGATGCAGGACAAGGACCAGGCCATTATCTGGCGAGGGCCTGCCAAAACAGGCATGATTAAACAATTTGTCAGTTCTGTGGACTGGGGAGAACTTGATTTTTTAATTATTGATGCCCCTCCCGGAACGGGTGACGAACCATTAACAGTTGTGCAAATGATCCCCGAAGCGTTGGGCATCATTGTTACCACTCCCCAGGAAGTGGCTTTGGCAGATATCAGAAAATCCATTTCCTTTTGTAAAACAGTTCACTTAAAAACCCTTGGAATTGTGGAAAACATGGCCGGATTCAAATGCCCTCACTGCAATGAGCCCATTGACTTATTCAGTTCAGGCGGCGGTGTCAGAACGGCAAAATCCTCAGGTCTTGAATTTTTAGGGTCTCTTCCCTTTGAAACTCAGGTGGTTGCATCAGGGGACAATGGTGTTCCCATAATGTTCCAGGAAAAAGAGAATGATTTTACAAAAGCATTTGATATTATAGTGGAAAACATTCTTAAACAATTGTAAATACGCTATTGAATGACAATTTTGAAAAGACCAGGGAATTAAAAGATCTTCTGAATCAAAGAGAAGAAGAGAACCTTTATTCCCTGGCCTGTTTCAGCCATGCTGCCCTGCGACGTCATAAAGAAAAATTCACTGAAAACGAATACCGCCAAGACTTTTCTGCTGATTCCGACCGGATTTTAAACTCCCTTGCCTTTACACGATATATTGATAAAACCCAGGTCTTTTCCCTTATTAACAACGATCACCTCACCCACAGGGTCATCCATGTTCAACTGGTTTCAAGGATTGCAAGGACAATCGGCCGATACCTGGGATTAAATGAAGACCTTATTGAAGCTGCAAGTCTGGGGCACGATATCGGACATACCCCCTTTGGACATGATGGTGAGAGGTTTCTTTCAAAGCTGACCCATGAACATGGTGCCGGGTTTTTCCATCATAATCTTCAGAGCATCCAGTTTCTCGACAGGATTGAAAAAAAGGGAAAAGGCCTGAATTTAAGCCTTCAAACCATGGATGCCATAATCTGCCATAATGGTGAAGCCCATACAAAACAGCTTGTGCCTCAAAAAAACAGATCTTTTGATGATTTTGATCTCATGATCAGAACCATTAAACAAAAAAAAATCTGCAATGAGATCCCCATGACCATGGAAGGATGTGTGGTAAGACTGGCAGATACAATCTCCTATATTGGCCGGGATCTTGAAGATGCCATCCGCCTGGGTCTGGTAAAAAGGCAGGAAATACCCGATGTCAGCAAACAGATACTGGGCCGGACAAACGGCACCATTGTGTTCAATCTTGTGACAGACCTTATCTCAAACAGTCTGGATCAGCCTTTTATCGGCTTTTCTGAAAAGGTGTCTTCATCTTTAAAAACACTTAAGGAATTTAATTATAAACATATTTATCAAAACCCTGTTATAAAGAAACATCTGTCTTCAATTGAAGATATTTTTGATTTCCTGTTTGAAAAATACCTTACCGCCCTTGAAAAAAGAGATATGCAATCCATTATTTTTACTGATTTTTTAAATGGTATGGAAAATGGATATAAAGGAAATCATTCAAACCCTGAAATCGTCCGGGATTATATCTCAGGCATGACAGACTCCTATTTTATACGTCAGGCACCCGTTCATTTAAAACCAGCTTCCATTGAAAATGTTTGAGAATCGCACCTATAGAAAACAGCATCAAAAAAAAGGCCTTGTCTCTTTTGATATCACGGTAAAAGAGACCAACCTGAATATCCAGGCCCAAACCGACCTGACAGATAAGGCCATACAATCTGTATTAACCTGCCGAAATTCCATTGAGACCTATATCAGGCTCTTTCCTGAATTTGCAACCGCCCTTAACCCCTTAAAGGACCCGGGCTTGGCCCCCAGAATTATCAGGGACATGATTTGGGCGGCAAAAGCAGCCAATGTCGGCCCCATGGCAGCCGTGGCAGGAGCTGTAGCAGAATATACCGGAACATCTTTACTAAAATACACCCGGGAGATTCTTGTGGAAAATGGTGGCGATATCTTTATTAAATTGGATTCAGAAACCATTTTCAGTATCTATGCTGAAAACACGCCCTTCAGCATGACCTCCGGCATTCTGATCAAAAAGAGGGATAAACCCTATGGGATATGCACCTCCTCAGGTACTCTGGGTCATTCAAAAAGCTTTGGCAAGGCTGATGCTGTCACTGTGCTGTCAGAGTCATGCCCTCTGGCAGATGCCGTTGCAACGGCCCTTTGTAATATGGTCAAAAAGGTATCTGATATTAAAAGCACCATTGACTTTGGCAAAACCATACCCGGCATCCAGGGAATTGTGATTATTAAAGGCGAACATATCGGTCTATGGGGAGATCTCAAGCTGGTTAATATTTCTGTTTAACCCCGTCTAGTACAATTTGCCGACTTTATTTTCCACAGCCCCTACAATACTGCCATCCTTGAGCAGTTCCTTTACTTTGGCAATGTCGATTGAAAGAATCCTGTCTTCTTTCATGTAATCCACACGGCTTCTGATAACCTCATAGGCTGCCAGGGTGCCATCACCTGCTTTAATATTGGTGAACAAATCGATTCCCTGGGCTGCACACAACAATTCAACGGCTATGACCTCTTCTGTGTTGGCAATAATATCCCGGCACTTTCTGGCAGCAATCGACCCCATTGAAACATGGTCTTCCTTGTTTGCTGAAGTGGGAATGGAATCCACAGATGCGGGATGGGCAAGGACTTTGTTCTCAGAAACAAGGGCGGCTGCCGCATACTGGGCAATCATGAACCCGGAATTAAGCCCGCCATCTTCCACGAGAAATGCGGGTAGTCCGGAAAGCTGGGGGTTTACAAGTCTTTCTATCCGCCGTTCCGAAATATTGGCAAGTTCTGCTATGGCAATCCCTAAAAAATCACAGGCAAGGGCCAAAGGCTGACCATGAAAATTACCACCGGAAAGAAACTCTTCAGATTCCGGGAAAATCAGGGGATTTTCCGTGGATGAATTCATCTCCACACGGATCACATTATCCACATAGGCAAAGGCATCCCAGGAAGCACCATGTACCTGGGGTGAGCACCTTAAAGTATAAGCATCCTGAACCCTTGAACAGTCTTTATGGGAGGAAATGATATCTGAATTGTTCGTTATCCTGAGCATATTATCAGCGGCTTTGATCTGGCCTGGGTGGGGCCGTGCATTGTGAATCCTAGGATCAAAGGCAGACCTTGTGCCCATGAGGGTTTCAAGGGTCATGCTGGCTGCAATATCAGCATGCTTGCAAAGATTTAAGGCATCATGAAGGTCCAGACACCCCAGAGCAATCATGAATTGTGTACCATTGATCAGGGCAAGGCCCTCTCCTGCATCCAGCACAAGGGGTTTGATTGATTTTCTCTTTAAAGCCTTTGCACCTGACATTTTCTTTTCATCAACAAAGGCCTCGCCTTCTCCGATCAACACAAGGGCAAGGTGGGCCATGGGAACAAGGTCACCGCTTGCTCCAACAGATCCTTTTTCCGGAACCACGGGTATAATACCTGCATTTAAAATCTGGGCCAGCTTTTCAATGGTTTCAAGCCTGAGCCCTGAATTGCCCCGGCAAAAATCATTCACCCGCAAAGCTATCATGGCCCTGACCACATCATCGTCTAAATGCCTGCCGATTCCTGCAGAATGACTGAACAGAATATTCTTTTGAAGCTTTTTTGTATCCTCATATGAAATAGTCACCTCGGACAAGGCCCCAAATCCCGTGGTAACACCATAAATTCTTTCTCCATCTTTCACCCACCTGTCAATCAGGTTCCGCGCCTTATTGATTCTGGCTTCAGAGTTGGGGGATATTTTAATGCTCACGTTATTTCTTGCTATTTGAATCAGATCTTCAAGAAGAAAATCACTTCCATTTAAAACAATTTGATCTTTCATTTTTTTTATCCTCTTATGAATTTTCCCACCAGTTTATATCTTGATCCCGGAGATATGATGATGCTGTAAGTTGCCACCATGTCATAGGACCAGGTTCGCCTTTTAAGCGATAAGCAGGGTTCATCCGGTTTGATTTTCAATAATTTTTGAATCTCTTTATTACAAGTTACAGCCTCAATAATATGCTCTGCTTCCTGGACAGGTGCCACGGAAAGAAGATAGTCACTTGGCGTAATCTTTTTAAAATCCTGACTTAGATAAAGGGGGGCCACCTCTGGGTTGATAAAGCGTTCAGAATACTGGACGGGGACATTCCTGTCCTTGTGAACAATAATGGAATGGAAAATTTTATCATCAAACTTAAGATTCATTTTTTGCGCTATTTTTGCTGTAATTTTTTCTTTTTTTAATACCAGGATTTGAGATGAATGCACCCCGCCCCAGTCAGCAATCTCCTTTGCGATGCTTTTAATTTCAAGAAGAGCCGCACCAGGCTTGGGCCGGGCCACAAAGGTTCCAACGCCCTGGACCCTTACAATCCTTCCCTCTTCTGCCAGTTCTTTTAAAGCACGGTTGGCCGTCATTCTTGATGCATTAAAACTTTTTGCAAGCTTATTTTCCGATAATACTTTGTCGTCAGGGTTCAGGGTTCCTGATTCAATATCCCTGACAATACTTTTTTTAATTTTTTCATATAAGGCAAAGGGTTGTTCTGATCTGTTCATAAATTTTGTCGTCCGGCTTACGAGGTCATAAACTTACACAATAACGACAATAAGGAAAGCCTGATCCCCAATTAAAAACAACTTGACATCATATCTATACTTGTATAGACAAGTAGTATCCAATTTAAAAATAAATGTCAACCATATCAGGAGGAAAATCAATGAATCATAAAGAAAAACTTTTAAAAGACCTCAATATCGGATGCGGCGTTGCCCGGCCTGTGAGAGCACCCAGGGGAACTCAGCTTCACTGCAGGGGATGGTATCAGGAAGCTGCATTGCGCATGCTGTGCAATAATCTTGATCCTGACAATGGTGAAAATCCGGATGAATTGATTGTCTACGGCGGTCTTGGCAAAGCCGCTAGAAACTGGCCATGCTTTGATGCCATTATCAGAACCCTGCTGGACCTGGAAAATGATGAAACCCTGCTGGTTCAGTCGGGAAAACCTGTGGGTGTGCTCACAACCCATAAAAACGCGCCCAGGGTATTGATTGCCAACTCCAATATTGTTCCCCAGTGGGCCAATTGGGACACCTTCCATGATCTGGATAAAAAAGGCCTGATGATGTATGGCCAGATGACTGCAGGATCATGGATATATATCGGCACCCAGGGAATCCTTCAGGGTACTTATGAAACCTTTGCCTCTCTGGGACAAAAACATTATAACTCCGATCTTAGAGGAAAAATTATCGTAACAGCAGGTCTTGGCGGCATGGGCGGAGCCCAGCCCCTTTCAGTCACCATGGCAAACGGAGTTGCCCTCTGTATTGAGATTGACCCTGTCCGCATCAAAAAAAGGCTTGAAAAACGCTACCTGGATATTGAAGCATCCAGCCTTGATGATGCCATTTCAAAAGCAGAAAAAGCTGCCAAAGATGGGAACCCCCTATCCATCGGTCTTTGTGCAAATATAGGGGACATACTGCCGGCCATGATTGAGAAAGGCTTTATTCCGGACGTCATCACAGACCAGACCTCTGCCCATGATGAGCTCAATGGATACTTTCCCCAGGGCCTGTCCATGGAAGAGGCCTTAACACTTAGAAAAACCGATCCTGAAAAATATATAGACATGGCCTTAAACTCTATGGCTGACCATGTGAGAGCCATTCTAAAAATGCAGAAAAAAGGAGCCATTGCCTTTGATTATGGAAACAATTTAAGGGCCCAGGCCATGAAACGAGGTGTTGACAATGCCATGGATTATCCGGGATTTGTCCCGGATTATATCAGTGAACTTTTCTGCCGGGGTGAAGGACCCTTCAGATGGGCTGCCCTTTCAGGTGATCCAGAAGACATCAAAGTAACTGACAGGGAACTTCTCAAACTTTTCCC
>JAOZRF010000459.1 GCA_029940245.1 Desulfobacula sp. | reverse complement strand
TTTTTTTTCAGGATTTTTGGATAATAGATTTGAATCACATAAGTTTATGGCCTGATCACAGTCCGCTCTTGATTTTAAAAAAAAGATGGCCGGCAGCAGATGATATTTATCCAGAATGTGAAGGATGTCGGCAAATGGGGGAAGTTTTCCAAAAGGTGACATTGTGGGTCTGTTTTTAGCATTTGCAAATTTAAATACTTTTTTATGAAGTTTTTGTTTTTCGCCGGGGCTCAAAGATTCCATTAACGGGAAAAGAGTTCCGGAAGGGTGCATGAAAAGAGGGAAAAGGGGAACGGGCCGGTCATGGTTTTCAATGACATGGCATTTTTTCCCCCGGATGGATTCAAGCCATTTTGCAATTTGAAACGGATTGCCAATGGTTGCGGAAAGCAGGAGCAAAGGAATTCGAACTGGCAGATAAATCATGATCTCTTCCCAGACCACGCCCCTTTGTTCATCTCCAAGAAAATGGGCTTCATCCAGGATAATCAGATCGCAGGTTAAATTTTCCCCTGTATGCATGGTATCGTAAAGCTGGTTTCTCAGGATTTCCGTGGTGCCGATCACAATTGCGGCATCGGGGTTCTCCTTGATATCACCTGTAAGAATCCCGACATTTTCTTTGCCGAAAAGCTTTGAAAATCCGGCATGGATGGAATTGGTTAAAGCCTTTAAAGGGGTTGCATACCAGACCTTTCCATTTTTCTGCATGATTTTTTGTGCAACCTGTTCAGCGATCCAGGTTTTCCCGGATCCCGTAGGTGCTGTAACCAGGCAATCAGATTTAGCTATGGCGTTTATGGCCTGAACTTGAAATGGATCAGGCACGAATGGGTTTTCCAGGGGCACACCAATTTTTTTAAACACCTTTTTTAACGACTTGTCTGAACCGGGCTTCATCTGTTTAATGCCGGTATTTTCTTCTAATTTTTTATAGGATCTTTTTGGACGATAAAAATTTTTTTTCATGACCGTAATAAACCATAAAAACCCATATTTTACAAGTTTTTACTTAATGTCAGCCAAAATGTAAGGGATAGCATTCCGGCTGAATTTCTAAACGGACATTATTACATGTCTGCCAGTGGTGGCAAGTATCCCTTTTTCCTGCATGTATTTGCCATGCTCACCCTCAAATAGTTCAGAAGACAAAGGGACCAGTACAACATACTTCACATCCCACCCCGTCTTTTTTAAAATTTTACAATAATCAACAAAGAGAATAGCCTTTTTAGGATCTTCTTTGTAAGCAGGGCAATCATAATAATCCCGGTAATCTCTGTTGATAAAGGCAAGCCTGGTTTTGTTTTTAAAATGTTTTTTTAAAAAAAGAAAGCTGGTTTCGAGAAACTGCAGATAGTCTTTTTTGGAAAGCCTTGAAATATTTTTTTCAGGTCCGCCCCGGGCATTTTTTTCAAACCAGGAGGGTTCCCAGATAATCAGATCTGGTTTTTCCCTGGCAGAAAGGATGGGCATGTCTTCCCAATTGCCCTCCATGTCCCAGTAATAGGGTTCAATCTCCGGACGTATATCCGGTCGATCGACCATGTCAAAGCTCCAGCATCGTCTATTCATTGCAAGACAGGTATCTGCACACACCCCGCTTCCTGCCATGGGGTCAAAAATTAGATCGTTCTGAAGTGAAAAAAAATACAGAATGTGTGCAATGACCTGGGCTGAAATCTGCTCCGGGTTTCCATCGCCAAATCGATTATCAGCCTTGAAATCCCACACATCCCATGGTTGAAGGTCCCAATAAAGGGAATTAAACCGGGATAGATCATCTATTCCTTGTAAGGCTTGTGACCAGACCAGAGGTTCTGGCCAGCCATGTTTTTCAGCCACCAGGGGAACAGAGAATCCCTTGGTCAGATCGCTATTCAGCCAAAATGCCAGTTCCGGCATTTTGGCTGAATGGTTGGACAGTGTTTTCTGAGGGATATCCAGTCGCTTTGCAATCCTTTCCTGGGGAATGCCCAGCTGGTTTAAATGAAATATTTTAAGATCCAGTGCCAAAAGACTGACAGCCCTTAAATCAGCAATATACGTGTCAACGGTCTGCCGGGATCTGCCAATGGCCCTGCCGATTTCAACGGCAGTTAAATTGGAATTATTTTTATAGGCACGTCTGGCCGTATTTTTTGTCTCAGCTTCAGTCAGCTATCTTGGGCCCATGGCCATTCTGGCCGCATAAAGCAATGGATCCATTTTATTCAAGACCCTGATATGGGCTTCGATCATACGTCTGCCCGCTTTTTTAAAGGCATTCCACCGGTGCGCCCCGTCCAATATCCTGTATTTCCCTTTTTGTCCGGGAATTGCCTGAACCTTAATGGGATCAAATTTAAAATTATCCCTTAGATTTTCAACAAATACATTAATGCGTTTATGATCGATATTTTCCCTTGGATAAATGTATTCATCCAGATAAATGTCTGAGATTGGAATTGTGACGAAATCATTTTTCATAGGCCTTATCCCGAAGCGAACAACTTTTCGCCTGTCTCTTAGAGTTTTTTATAAAAATATAAATCCGGATAAATTTAATACCATTTAATTTTTTGCCTGTAAATATGGTGTTAAATTTTATGATATAAAAAAAATTTCAAAACATGCTTCTTAGGCGAATCTTTATCCAATATACGTTATAGTATTCTTTTGATATTTGAATTGATGCTGACCCATATAT
>JAOZRF010000068.1 GCA_029940245.1 Desulfobacula sp. | reverse complement strand
CCTTATTGCTTTAAGGCATATTTTTTTTCAAGAAACGCAACAGATCGTGAAAAAGAAAATGTCAGGATAAAATACAGAAATGTAATCGTGATCCAGATTTCAAATGTCAGGAAGGTTGCTGACATAAGCTCCATCCCCTGAAAAGTCAGTTCCTGGATTGAGATAACAGATACAATGGCTGAATCTTTTATGGTGGATATGAACTGCCCGGCAAGGGGAAAAGCCACCTTTCTAAAGGTCTGGGGCAGAATCACGAGCAAAAATGTTTTTTGTCTGGACAGGCCGATGGACCAGGATGCCTCCCACTGACCCCGGCCTATGGAATTGATTCCCCCTCGTATAATCTCGGATACATAAGCGCCTTCATAAATTCCAAGGGCAATGATGGCCGATATAAAAGAATTGATCTGAGCGGGTTTGGCAAATAAAAAACCGGTGATATGCTGAATCGTATTGGAGCTGTTTCTCAACCATCTATCCAGATAAAGTGCATCTAAAAACCGGCTGGATACAAAATAATAAAAAATAATTACCAGCACAAGGGAGGGGATATTCCGAATGGATTCCACATAGATTCTGCTGACAAACCGCTGCTCAAATGATCCCTTTGCACCCATGACACCGGATATGGTTCCCAGCAGAAAGCCGATAAGCGTTGACCAGATGCTGAGTTTAATCGTTGTGAAAAAACCGGTTATAAGGATGTTTGCTTTCAGCTTTCCCGTGACTGCATCTGTAAAAAAGAAATAAGAGGGGATCGCCTCCCATTCCCATTTATAATCAAGGACCTGGCTCATCCTTGCAAAAAACAAAAATATGGCAGCCATAACGACAATGATAACTGCCACATCAATGATGGTAAATTTTAAGGGTGTTTTACTTGACACGCGCTTCCCAGTCTTTTGATTCAAACCAGTATGCTTTTTTCTCTTGTAAAAACCCCTGGGCCTGCATGTTTAAAATCCAGTTGTTAAAATAATTCAAGGCATCATGGTCTCCTTTTTTAAGGGCAAACCCGATGGGCTCTTTTGTAAAATTTTCCTTGATGGGAACAAATAATTTATCCGGATATTTGAGTGCGTGGAATACGGGCATGGGAGCCGAAGAGACCACTGCATGAACACGACCCAGATTTAACTCCTGGAGTGCCTGGCTTTCGTTTTCAAACAGTTTCAAGCTAGCATTGGGCATATGTTTTCTAGCTGCCTGTTCTGCTGTGGTACCCATCCTGACAGCAATAATAACATCTTTTTTATTAAAATCCGCCAGGGATGAAAAGCCTTTTGCCAACTCTTTGTTCGCAACCATCGACATACCCGAGTAGTCATAGGGGATGGTGAAATTGACTTTTAGATTTCGCTGGGGTGTAATCCCCATCCCACCAATAATCACATCAAACTTACCCGTTAAAAGTGCCGGGATAATGCCTGACCATGCTGTGGGAACAAACTCTATTTTAACGCCCATATCCCGGGCCAGTCTGTTTGCCACATCGATTTCAAATCCTATCAAATTTCCCTGTTTATCTTTCATGGCCCAGGGCACGAATGTGGACATCCCCACCCTTATAACTCCCTGTTTCTGGATTGTTTCAATGACACTTTCCCGGGCAGACAGAATGCCTGCCATCAATAAGAAAAACATAACACTCAAGCTCAAGATTTTTTTCATTTTTTGCTCCTTTACAAATTACCTTACCTAAATTTTATTGATTTATAAATTTAACCTGGTTTTCAAATTGCCTGATTATAAAAGAAAGACTGGCTGTAACAACAAGATAACACAATGCTACCGTAAACCAGATTTCAAAAGTTAAAAATGTTTCGGAAACAATTCTCTGTCCCTGCATGGTCAGGTCATAGATGGAAATCGTACTGACCAGTGCTGAATCTTTGATTAATGACACGCTTTGACCGGCAAGCATGGGAAGGGTCTGTCTCAACATCTGGGGAATGATCACTTTGATATAAATAACCGGAACCGACATCCCTATACTTTGGGCTGCCTCATATTGGCCCTTTGGAATGTTGATGATGCCCGAACGGATAATCTCTGAAGAATACGCCCCTTCAAACAGGCTTAGTGCAATGACTGCTGAAGTAAACGCGGGGATATTAAATACAGGTGAAATAACAAAATAGATTAAAAATATCTGTATAAGCAAAGGGGTATTGCGAATGGTTTCAACATAGAGCCAGGATAAAGATTTAAGCACAGGCGAAGAAGACAGCCGTGCAAAGGCAGACAAAAATCCAATGATAAACGAAAGCACAAGACTGATACAAGAAATTTTAAGGGTAATTAAAAGACCGTCCAGCAAAAGTCCCCTTGTAAATTCACCATTTTCAAAGACAAACAGATAGGGTTTGATTCTGTACCACTGCCAGTTATATTCAAGATTCCGGTATCCGATAATGAATATAAGAAAAATAAAAAAGATAAATATTAAGGGTTTGATACCCTTTTTCACCTTGTTCATGGATTGACCTTTGCCTTTTTAAGAAAGGCAAAAGATATCATGAAATAGAAAAATCTGCCACCTCTAATACAATGCTTATTTACCATAAAGGATCTGGGTAATGGTTTTTCCATTAGCATAACATTTGACAAAGTATTTGCGAACAAATGGTAATGACAGGGCTTTTAAGGAAACCCTGGGAAATTTGTAAAGCAATTTTGAACTGAATTCATGGAATCTTAAATCCATCTGAATCGCTTTTAATTTTTTCATATAAAAAAGTCTTGCTGACAAGGTGTGCTGCTCAGATTCAAGAATTGCCCGGGCAGCCATCTGACCACTTTTTATGGCAAAAAAAATACCTTCTCCCAGCAGTGGTTCAGCCAATCCTGCAGCATCGCCTGCCAGAAGAATTCTGTTTGAATCAGGTTTATAATTAAAACCACCTGTGCAGATTGGATACCCCTTAATGAATTCAAGCCGGTTTGAATAAAGCCTTTTATCTGCATATTCAAATAATTGCTTTGTCTGCAACCCAGGGTTTGAATCAAACGTCTGAAACTGTCATCCCTGTTTATTTGTTTAAAAGTGATGAATTCATAGAATTGATCGTATCGTCCACATATTCCGGCTGAAAACGCCCACCCCTGTGCTGAAAAAGAATCTCGGGCAGGCAACTCAAAAAGGCTACTACAACTGTTGCATCAAAATGGCTGCCGGCATCTTTTTTAAGAATGGAGATCACTTTAGTCAAAGGCATAATGTCACAATCCAAGGTTTCCCCAAAGGCATACTTGGGGTAATCTCTTGGGGAAGTTAGCGCATCAAAAACGTCGGCCACCGCAATTATCTTGGAGCCCAGGGGAAATTGATCACTAGTCAACCCCAGAGGATACCCCTTACCATTTACTTTTTCATGGTGGCTAGCGGCTATTTGGGGTACATGCCGCAAATTCCTTGGAAAATGAAATTTATCGAGAATCTCTTTTGTTTTTTGGGGATGAGTGTTCATTTCAGCCCGTTCCGCTGGTGTAAAAGGACCGTCTTTTAACAAAACAACATCACTGATGCCTATTTTGCCTATATCGTGAAGAAGTGCCGCATAGTTTACATTGTCTAATTCATTCTGTTCCAAACCCATTCTTTGGGCAATCGCAAGGGCATATTCAGCTACCCGCAGGGAGTGACCCGCGGTTAAAGGGTGTCTGGCATCCACAGTTGCCGATAATGTCAGGATGGAATTTTTAAAAGAAAGCTTGATTTCATCGTGTAAAAGGGCGTTCTCCAATGCAATTCCCACCTGGGATGCCAGCCCCTTACAAAATATTTCATCCCTGGCATCAAAACGCTTTTTATTCTTTTTATTGATTACCTGAAGAACACCGACTTTTTCTCCGCCATGGTTTTTAATGGGAAGACATAAGACGGATCGTGTTCTAAAATTATTTTTTCTGTCAAACTCTTTATTGAAATAGGGGAGTTCCCAGGCATCGGCAATGTTGAGCAGCTCACCAGTCTGGGCAACTCTTCCGCTTATGCCCTCTCCTAATGGCAAGCGGATTATATCAATGCATTCTGCTACCTTGGTCCAGATCTCCTGCTTGTCCAGGTCCAGAATATAAAGACTTGTTCTTTCTGCAGCCATGATTTCAGTAATTTTACTAATGATGAGAGGAAACAAACTGTCAAATTCCAATTCCGATGCCAGATCGGAAGCCACAGACAGCATTGCCGTCAACTGCACGTTCAGCTCTGCCTGCTGGGCCAAAAGCCTTTTGTTTTCTTCTTCCATTCTACGTTCGCCAATAATCCGTACCAGCTTATTTTTCAATTCCTCAATGGTAAATGGTTTTTTAATGAAATCCTTGGCTCCCGCTCGTATGACCCTCTCATAAGAATAGTCCCTGCTGTATCCGGTAAGGATCATGAAAACGGTTTCCGGTTTTATTTTTTGGACTTCGACCATCAACTCAAGACCGTTGAGTATAGGGATGTTGATATCAGCAATGACAAGATCGAAATCTATTTTCTTTATCAGATCAAGCGCTTCCATACCATTTTCGGCTGTTTTTAACATGCGGCAAGGGGGCACAATAACCTGGGTAATCATCTGTCTGATAACAGGATCTTCATCCACTATGAGGATATTGGTTGAATTCATTTTAACAGTCTGCTTAAGCCCCCATATCATGTATTTTTGAAATTAATTGATACATGTATTTTTTGTTCATCAAAATCATTTTTATAACTCAAATCTGCCAAATCCGAAAGTTGAGTTTATAATACGCATATTTTTTATGAATTTCCAAACAGTTTCTTTCATTCACAGACACAATTTCTAATGATAGAAATTCAAACAGTGCCCTGCCAAATCCGCCAAATGGTCACGAATCACTCTATTTGTCGAAAATGCCGGGACTGGCATTTTCGACAAATGGTTTGATCACTATTTTTTTTAATTCTACTTGCGATCACCCTGGATATCAGTCTTGTGCCAGTTGACATATTGACCGGCCTTGGATATAAAACCGGCAGATAAAGATGCGTTTGGTACTTGAAATCAGTTTGCTTGCACTACTTTGAATGGGTCGAAAAAGTTGCCTTTAAAATCCTGCAGGATGAGGCGATTAAAAAGCTTTGCCAGACAGGTGAATACACAGGAGAAAAATAATATGAAGGAAATAAATATTTTTTGTGATGCAATAAAAGACGTGTCAATTATTGCTTCCAAAATCAAGGCAAGGCCAAAAAAAATTATCGGTTACCTTTGTTCCTATGCACCAGAGGAATTGATATATGCTGCTGGATTTCATCCCATGCGGCTTTTTTCCTCAAAATCAGAGATTATGATGGCAGAGCAGCATCTTCAGGCCTATTGCTGTTCTCTGGTACGGGGTGTGCTGGAGGACAGCCTGTCCGGCCGACTTTCTTTCCTTGATGGAACAGTGTTTCCCCATACCTGTGACTCCATCCAGCGCCTGAGTGACATCTGGCGCATGAATGGAAAATATGAATTTTTTGCCGATGTGGTCCTGCCTGCCAAACTGAACACCCAAAGTGCGAGAACCTATATGACGGATGTTTTGAACAAATTTAAACAAGCCCTTGAAATTGCGGCAGAAAGAAAAATCACCAACACAGATCTTTGGGAATCCATTAAAAAATTCAATTTCATCAGAAAAAACCTGTCAAAAATTTATGCCCTTCAATCCCAAAAGCCCGGAATCATAAAAGGAGCTGATCTTTTTGCAATTGTAAAAGGATCCATGGTGATGGACCCAGACGAGGTGGGCCAACTTCTGCCGGTCATTGTGGCCAATCTTGAAAAAATTGATGTTCCCAAAAAAAATGTAAAACGAATCGTTGTGTCAGGTTCCATCTGTGATTCTCCTGATATTTATACAGCCCTGGAAGCTGCGGGTGGCATTATTGTAGGAGATGACCTTTGCACAGGTCAAAGATGGTTTGAAGGTGAAATTCCGGATGATGAAAATCCCATAAATGCAATTGCCGCAAGATTACTGGACCGCATGATCTGTCCTGCAAAACATGCTTCTCCCACGGCCCGTGGTGAAAATCTGGTTTCACTTGCCAAAAAGAACAACGCCCATGGAGTCATTTTTATGCTGGTCAAATTCTGTGATCCCCATGCATTTGATTATCCCTATTTAAAAGAAGCCATTGAAAAAGAAGGCATAAAAACCCTTTTGATTGAAATGGATGATCAGCAGCAAAACTCAGGGCAGTTGGCCACCCGTTTTGAAACCTTTATTCAGATGATTTAAAAAGGATTTACCTTATGTCAGACAAGCTGCCGGAAAAAAGAAAAATAAAATCCGCAAAAAAAATGCGGGATATCATGACCACCTATTATCTGGATGCCATGACCGCGAAACAGAACAACAGACAAGTTGCCTGGATCACTTCCGGAGGGCCTGTAGAGCCTTTGGTGGCAATGGATATCATCCCCGTTTATCCGGAAAACCATGGTGCCATGATCGGGGCATCAAAAATGGGAGAAGATCTATGCATAAAAGCCGAAGATATGGGCTACAGTTCTGATCTGTGTTCCTATGCAAGGACAGATATCTCATGCTCAATTGTCAAGGGAGGGCCGCTGGGGGGATTGCCTGAACCCGACATGCTGATCTGCTGCAATAACATCTGCGGTACTGTGCTCAAATGGTATGAAATCCAGGCAAGGTATTATAATGTACCCTTGTTTATTCTGGATACCCCCATCTGCCATACTC
The DNA here is from genome assembly GCA_029940245.1 of Desulfobacula sp. Lineage (GTDB taxonomy): Bacteria > Desulfobacterota > Desulfobacteria > Desulfobacterales > Desulfobacteraceae > Desulfobacula. The sequence goes on along the minus strand of JAOZRF010000068.1, from coordinate 3,469 downwards.
AGTATTCCCCGGAAATCGCAAGGTATGTTCGGACCCAGATGGATGAATACATTGCCTTTCTTGAAACAAATACCAAAAAGAAATTTGACTATGACAAAATGGCACGGGTGGGCAAACTTGCATATACGGCCCAGCTGCTCTGGCAAAAAGTCCTCAACACCACTGCCCACAAGCCATCGCCCATGTCTGCCTTTGATGCATTCTTTTTCCTTGCCCTGATCGTCACATTGCGGGGCACTCAAATCGCTGTTGATTTTTACAGGCAGCTGCTTCAAGAAATGGAGCAGCGGATACAGACCGGAATCAGTATGGTTCCCGATGAAAAATACAGGCTTTTATGGGATAATCTGCCCGTGTGGTACAGGCTAAAATGGCTGTCTGAAAAATTCTCCGGTCACAATGCCTGTCTGGTGGCAGATACCTATACCTCTGCCTGGTGTGGTGCCATAAAATATACGGATGAAAATAATTTTCTGGATTCCATGGCCGAGGCTTATACCAGGATCTATCTGAATATCGGTGTTGACCAGATGGCAGACCAGGTGCTTGACATGATAAAATTTTATGATGCCGATGGGCTTGTGATGCATTCAAATCGATCCTGTAAGCCTTACTCATTCGGACAGATGGATATTATGCGAATCGTCCGGGAAAAAACAAATATTCCCGTTATCATGATAGAGGCGGATATGGTTGATCCCAGAAGTTTTTCACAATCCCAGATAGAAACCCGGATTGATGCATTCATGGAAATCATCAAACAAAGGAACGATTAAATTGATGAATAATAAAGAAAGGGGCAGCATTTATGCAGGAATTGATATTGGTTCAATTACAGCCAAGGCAGCCTTGATAAAAGATAACCGTCTTTTGGCCACCCATGTCATTCTCACTGGCTATGACCCCATAAATGCCGGAATCAAAGTGTTTGAAGCGCTTTTAAAAAAAGCAAAAATTTCAAAAAAAGATGTTCCGGCCATTGTTTCCACTGGCTATGGCCGTGCCAGCGTTAGTTTTGCAGACAAAGCACTGACGGAAATCATTTGCCATGGTACAGGTGCTTATTTTATAAACCCTGAAATCCGGGGAATCATTGATGTCGGCGGTCAGGACAGCAAGGCCATTCTTCTAAATGCCAAAGGCCAGGTGGAAAATTTTGCCATGAACGACAAATGTGCCGCAGGCACAGGACGATTCCTCGAAGTCATGGCCAAGGCCCTTGAAGTAGAATTAAATCAATTGGGTGACTTTGGCCTTAATGCAGACAAGCCTTTAAAAATCAGCAGTATCTGCACCGTATTTGCAGAATCTGAAGTCATTTCCATGATTGCCGGACAGCAAAAAAGAGAAAATATTATTGCCGGCATCCATGACTCGGCAGCTGCACGGGTTGCTATCCTTGCAAACAAAATTAAAATCAAAAAACCAGTGATGATGACCGGAGGTGTTGCTAAAAACAAAGGAATGGTCGCAGCCCTTGAAAAGCGCCTTGGATTAACGCTTATTGTAAAAGATTTCGCCCAGGAAAATGGAGCCATTGGTGCTGCCGTGCTGGCATCAAAACTATAGTGAGGGTCAAATCATCGGATCACTGACTTTGACCCTATCATTTTAGCTGTTTTTTAATCCTCTGAACCAGGGCATCAACAGATTCTCCATTAGGAGCCATGGCCATGGGATTTTGTTTGACAAGCGCTTCCCATGCCTTTATACCGCCGGGAACATCGTTCAAGTCATGCAATAATACAACTCCCTTGTTAAATCTAGCAGTTTCAAAGGAAGGATCGATTGAAATAGCTTGATCAAATGCTTTGATGGCCTTTTCAGGCTGGCCATTTTTCCGGTACATCACCCCCAGATCAGTTATAACACCGGTTTTTCCAGGCTCGATTGCCAGAGATTTTTCATATGCTTCAATGGCATTTTTGACCTGGTCTGAATCAAAGAAAAGATGGCCCAGCCGGGTCCAGGCCTCAGCATCTTTGGAATTTTTCTCTAAATATTGTTCAAGCTTTAAAATCTCTGTAGAAATCTTTATTGCATTATCCTGTTGTTCCCCTGTCAGATTATTATCGGAAGATGCATTGCTGGTTACCTGAACATTTTTATCCGCCGCAAGTTTAAATGATGAATAAATACTTCCGCCAATGAATCCAATAAACAAGGACACCACTATCGCAATAATCAGGGTCGTTTTTTGTACATACTCTTTATTTTCTTTTTCTTTCGCCATATTTTACCCTTTCATTCTAATGGTTATGAAATTCTAAAATAATCACAAAAATTAAGACCGCAATGATTTTAAAACAATCCATCACTAAATTTGAATTGATTTGTCACCCGCCAAAAATCCTTATTGTTTTTATTTTTTATTTTTTAAAGATATTTTTTCCTTTACATACGATTTCACCATTTGATATACAGTGGACGAGTTTCAAATTTAAAATGATTTATGAATAAATAAAGGCATGTTTGAAGGCCTGAAAAATAAAAATGCTTCTAAATCAAGGGAAGGAATGATCAATGACATTAGCCACCATTAAGCTTGGAAATAAGAAACAAAAAAGTATTTTTTTAGATAAAGTCAAAGCATTGCTGCCTGAGGGCGGCAATTTAAACGCATGTTTAACATGCGGCGCATGCGCTTCAGGATGTCCTGCCACAGGACTTGAAAATATGGACCCCAGAAAATTTCTTCGTATGGCTGCCTTAGGTATGGATGAAGAAATTGCAAAATCTGACTGGCCCTGGATGTGTACAATGTGCCAGCGTTGCATTTATGTATGCCCCATGAAGATCGATATCCCTCAATTGATCTATAATGCAAGGCAGTTACGCCCCAGAGAAGAAAGACCAAAGGGAATCCTTGGGTCCTGTGACGCGGCACTCAAAAATGAAAGCTGTAGCGCCATGGCAGCCTCGCCGGAAGATTTTGATTTTGTTGTCAATGATGTATTGGAAGAATACCAGGAAGCCCAACCGGAATTTGAAGATATGCAGGCCCCCATTGACAAGGAAGGGGCTGAATTTTTCCTGAACCAGAATTCCAGGGAACCTGTAACAGAGCCGGATGAACTGGTCCCTCTGTGGAAAATATTGCATCTGGCCGGGGTTGACTGGACCTATGGCAGCAGTGGCTGGGCCGGTGAAAACTATTGCATGTTCCTGGCAGATGATGATGCATGGAAACATGTAACCAAAACATCGGCAAACCAGGCTGATAAGCTTGGCTGTAAGACGTTCCTCAACACCGAGTGAGGTCACGTCACTTTCTCAGTCCTGGCAGGACTGAAAAAATTCAATATCGAGCATAACTTTGTCGTTAAAAATATATATGAATATTATGCAAAATGGATTCGTGAAGGTAAATTAAAGGTCAATTCCGACTGGAACAAAGACCTTAAAATAAAATTCACAGTACAAGACCCCTGTCAAATTGTAAGGAAAAGTTTTGGCGATCCCATTGCCA
>JAOZRF010000067.1 GCA_029940245.1 Desulfobacula sp. | reverse complement strand
CATTATAACACTAAAAATTGTACCTTTATTGAAAGGAGGTGGAACCCTAAAGCAGCACAGCATAATAGATAATCCAAAAGGCAGGGCCTCAAGGTAATTTCTGGCCCATTACAAATTTTTTTAGGAGGTCAAAGAAATGAAGAGAATTCTTTTTCTAGCATTTTTAGTTTTTTGTTTTAGTGCAATGTTTGCATTTAATGCATCGGCAAAAACAGTGTTTACCTATGCAAATTTTTTCCCGCCCACACATATTCAAAGTCAACTGGCACAAAGCTGGTGTGATGAAGTTAAAAAAAGAACCAATGGTGAAATTTCTATTCAATATTTTCCGGCACAAGCACTGGCAAAAGCTCCCCAGACCTACGATGCAGTTGTTAATGGAATCGCAGACATCGGAATGACTGTGCTTGCTTATTCAAGGGGTCGTTTTCCAGTTGCTTCCGCCATCGATCTTCCTCTGGGATATAAAAGCGGTGTACAGGCGACTAAAGTTGCCAATGCAGTTTTAAACAAATTTCGCCCGGAAGAATTTAATGATACAAAGATCATGTTTCTCCATGCACATGGTCCCGGCCTTATCAATACGGTGAATAAAAAAGTGGCATCATTAGAAGATATGAAAGGAATGAAAATCAGAACAACGGGTGCTAGCGGCCGAGTTATTAAAGCTCTTGGCGGATCACCAGTAGGGAAAGGCATGAATGAATGCTACCAGATGCTGCAAAAAGGTGTTGTCGACGGATCTCTTCACCCAATGGAATCGAACAAGGGATGGAAACTTGGTGAAGTGGTTAAATATGTCACAGAAAGTTATCCGATTGCCTATACCACAACCTTTGCTGTATTTATGAATAAAGCAAAATGGAATAAGCTCACCCCGGCACAGCAAAACACCATAATGGAAATTAATGCTGAATGGGCAGACAAACATGGTGAAGGCTGGGATTCATCTGATAAGGCAGGCCTTGAATTTTTTAAATCAAAAGGCGGAGAATTTGTCAGTCTTTCCGATGCTGAAGTTGCAAAATGGAAAGCAGCAGTTGCCCCGATTATGGATGAGTATGCTGAAAAAGTAAGTAAAAAAGGTATTGATGGAAAAGCAGTCGTAAATTTCATCAAAGCAAACATGTAAAAAAAATAATGAGATATGAAATTTGAGTAGTGGGCATCCTCTCATCTTTCATATCTCATGTCTCAAATCTTTTATGCTAGGATATTTTATGAGTATTATCTCCAGGGCACTGAATAAATTTTCCGAATTATTAAAAATCATTGGAGCGGTTGCCATCACGGCCATGATGGTGTTGACGGTTGTTGATGTGATCGGTCGTTTTTTCAAGTATCCTATTTTTGGATCTGTTGAGCTTATCGGTTTTCTGGCAACCATTATTGTTGCAGCCGCTTTACCGTACACATATAAGGTGGATGGGCATGTTGGTGTGGAAATACTGGTCAGGCTGCTGTCAAAAAAAACCCAGCTGATCATTGACCTTTTTACCCGGACCATCAGCCTTATTTTATTCAGCCTTGTGACATGGCAGATGTTTCTTTATGCAAAGGATATACATAAAACCGGAGAAGTTTCCATGAATCTGGAATTTCCCATTTATTATATTATATATCTGCTGTCTTTTGGTTTACTGATTTTCTCTATTACCATATTAGAGACAATTTTTAAAGATATCAAACAATTGAAAGAATTAAAAACAAAATGAGTCCAACACTTATTGGTATCACCGGTATTGCAATCATGATCTTTTTGTTCATGACAAGAATGCCTGTTGCATTTGTTATGGCCATTGTTGGCTTTGTTGGATTCAGCACAGTGATTACAACGAATGCCGGCCTGGCCCTTTTATCCAGAAATGTGTATGAAGTCTTTGGATCTTATGATTTAACAACAATTCCCTTATTCATCCTCATGGGACAGATTGGGTTTAATTCCGGAATCAGCAAGCGTCTTTACGATGCCGGTTATAAATTCCTGGGCAGTACCCGGGGCGGCCTGGCCATGGCTACTGTTTCTGCCTGTACCGCCTTTGGGGCGGTCTGCGGTTCCAGTCCTGCCACAGCAGCAACCATGGCAACTGTTGGTCTTCCTGAAATGAAACGCTATAATTATGCAGATGAGCTGGCCACTGGATCAGTGGCTTCAGGTGGTGGTCTTGGTATGATTATGCCACCCAGTGTTGTCCTGATCATTTACGGTATCCTGACGGAGCAATCCATTGGAGCTTTATTTGTTGCCGGAATTTTCCCTGCCATCCTTGTGACGATATTATTTATTATCACCATATATATCAGTTGTACAATCAATCCGGAACAGGGGCCTTGTGGTGAAAAATTCACCTGGACTGAAAAATTCAAGGCCTTGCTGGGTCTTGGTGAAACCCTGGCTATATTTATACTGGTTATCGGCGGTATTTTTATCGGTCTTTTTACACCGACAGAGGCTGCTGCTATCGGTGCTTTCGGCCTTCTTGTCATTGCAATGCTAAGAAGACAGATCACCTGGGCAGGTTTTGTTAAATCCCTGATGGAGACATTAAGAACCTCGTGCATGGTTATGGTGCTCATCGCAGGGGCAGTTATTTTTGGAAAATTTCTGGCCGTTACAAGGATCCCCTTTGAAATTGCCGGTTGGGTCAGTGAACTTCAATTGTCCCCTTTTCTGGTTATGGCAGTGGTCATTGGAATTTATTTCATCGGCGGATGTTTTATGGATGCCCTGGCCTTTGTCACCCTGACCGTTCCTATTTTCTTTCCCGTTATCATGGAACTTGGATATGACCCTATCTGGTTTGGCATCATTATTGTTATGGTGACGGAAATGGGGGTCATCACACCACCCGTTGGTATTAACGTATATGTTGTCTATGGAGTAGCAAAAAATGTGCTGGAACAGGAAATTCCATTGGAAAAAATATTCAAAGGAATTTTTCCCTTTCTTGTCGCAGTTATTTTGGGTGTTATCATCTTGATGATTTTCCCGATAATTATATTATTTTTACCAAACCTCATGTATTGACCATGACCTTTCAAGTTTGGAACTCTTTTATTTTTCAAGATGTTAGGCACTCAGAAATAAATATATCGCCAATTTCGGAAGGTCTTAAAGTTTGTCCTTGTTTTTATGGGACGCAGATAGCCGCAGATTAGTAATCCTGAAAATCTGCGCTAATCTGCATCCCATTTTGGAGGTTTTTATTTATCCGAGTCCCTTAACATATTAAATCCCTTTCCCTTTTGCACAAGGATTGATATTAGATTTAAAATGTATTACCGGGATATAATAGTTCATTAATTTTTTAAAAAGGAGAGTCTTATGAATCAAAGTAAAATTAAAATTTCATGGGTATTGCTTATTGTTGCAACAGGAGTGCTTCTCCTGACTGGGGCCATGGTGGTAACAGCCAGTGCGGCAGATGTTTTTCCCTGTGCCGAAGATTGCGATATAAGCAAGACAATTGCGCCGGAAGCTTCTTTGGAAGATTTTTCATGTGTTATTAAAAAATGGGACGGCGCAAATACGCTTCATTTTAATGTAGCCGTTAAAAATATCAGTAAAGAAGACCAGCGGTTCAAGGTTAATATTTTTCTGGAAAATGGTAAGGGTGTTGGCGGGCTTCTTCCCAGGAAAATCAAAAAAGGTCTGATAAAACCAGGACAGATTGCTAAATTCACTTATCCCGTCAAGGGAGTTGCTGGTGCACCCGGGAAAATTGATCTGATTATTAAAACCATGAGCAAGTAAAATCTAATTTAAATAAGGAGATTAGCACAATGAAACGAACAACTATGATTTTGTCTATTCTATTCTTAGCCCTGGTTTTCACTGGGGTTGCAATTGCAAAAACAACATTTATCAGTATTGGCACGGGCGGAACAGGAGGTATTTACTATCCCTACGGTGGCGGCGTAGCTGAAATATGGTCTAAAAACGTTAAAGGTGTAAAAGCTGTTGCAGAAGTCACTGGTGCCAGTGTCGAAAATGTCAAACTTGCTCACAAGGGTGAAACCGTCATTGGCGAGGTCATGGGAGATGTTGCCTTTGCCGGTTACAATGGCCTGTCAAAATTCAAAGGTAAAAAACATAATATTCTTTCCATGGCCATCATGTATCCCAATCTTCTCCAGGTAGTTGCCCTTAAAAAAAGCGGCATTACCAATATCGACCAGATCACAGGCAAAAATGTCAGCACGGGAAGCCCTGGTTCCGGTACAAACTTTATGGCCGAAGCAGTTTTAAACGCACTAGAGATCCCTTTGACATCATTCAAGGACAGTCGTCTGTCATTTACCGAGACGGCAAATGCCTTAAGGGACAATATCATCCAGATAGGTGTATGGTCTGTGGGACCGGGTACAAGTTCCATCCTTGATCTGTCCACAACCCATGATATCAATATTCTGCCTTTTACACCTGAGCAGACAAAAAAAATACTTGCATCCAAAGACACCTATGCCTCAGTGGAGCTTGCCGGAGGAATCTACCGCGGGGTTGACAAGGCTGTCCCCACCATTGGTGTCTGGAACGTGATGATCTGCCAGAAATCCCTTGACACGGATCTTGTTTACAAGCTTGCAAAGGCATTGTTTGAAAACAATGAATATCTCATGAAAATTCATCCATCTGCTGCGTATACCACTCCTGAAAACACGGTAAAATATTCCTCAATTCCTCTTCATCCCGGAACCATCAAATATTTAAAAGAAAAAGGTATTGATGTGCCGGCACGGCTGATTCCTTAAGGAGAAATAAAATGACCAGGTCAAGTTCAATTATTATTTTTTGTGTGCTTGGCCTGGTTTTATCACTGATCCTGATAGCCTGGCTGACTCCCGGCGGCCTGGAACTTCAAGTCACCCTGGTAAAAGAGAAAAAACCTGTGCTTGTTTTACCCCTTAAACCCGGTGAAAGGTTTACCATCCATTATTACCACTCCGTTGAGAATGCCCCTATCTGGGAAGAGCACAGCATGGATAAGAAAGGCAACATCTATATTGAAGAGGAGCGCTATGAAAAATTTGGTGCCGGCATGGGTAAAATGCCAGGGGTGGGAAGAATGGTCAAAAAAGGTATTTATGAAGCGATTGTGGATATGCACATGCCCGTGGGTGATTTCATATTAAGGGTTGGAAGCCCTGGAGTAGACCACACTATTATCTGGAGGAACAAGCGGTTTAATCTTTCAGCCACGCTTGCCCACAAGGCTGTAAAATTTTCAGGCAGACCAGTAAGCATGCTGCATAAAATATGGCGATCTAAATAAATATATTCTTAAGGAAGAAAATGGTTGATAAAATTATATCCGTTCAAGGTAAGGCTTCTGTAAAAAATTCCGGCTTGACGGATGCAAATCAAACCCTGATGAAAATAACGGCATGGGTCATCATGGCGATTGCAGTGACCTTAAGCCTTTACCAACTCTATACAGCCGGCGTGGCGGCTTTGACAGCCCTGGTTCAGCGATCCATACACCTGGGGGCCATTCTCACTCTAACTTTTTTACTCAAGCCTGCTTTTCCAAAGCTGAGAAAAGATAAATTTTCTTTTTCCCTCTTTTTTGACTGGGTTCTGGTCGGGCTGTCCATATACTGCACCTTTTATATATGCAACAATCTGATGGCCATTTTTGAACGTCAGGGCGACTGGCTTAGCCAGGACCGGGTTGTCAGTGTTATTGGAACACTTCTGGTGCTGGAAGCCTGCCGAAGGGTCATCGGGCTTGTTATGACGGGGGTTTGCGCCATCAGTATTGCCTATGCCTTTTTTGGGCCCTATATGCCTGAATTAATCATCCACAAGGGGTACAGCATTGAACGGATTGCCACTACGCTCTGGCTGACAACAGAGGGGATTTTCGGTCTTCCCATTGGTGTGGCAGCCACCTTTGTTTTTGTTTTTGTTCTTTTCGGGGCCATCCTGGAAACCACAGGAGGAGGGGCCTTCTTTATTGATATGGCCTATGCCCTGACCGGTCGTTTTTCAGGAGGCCCTGCCAAGGCATCAGTGTTAGCCTCGGGATTTATGGGGTCAATTTCCGGTTCTGCCGTTGGCAATGTGGTGGCCACAGGCACATTTACCATCCCCATGATGAAAAAAGTGGGATATCGTTCCCACGTGGCTGGTGCCATTGAAGCAGCAGCCTCAACGGGCGGGCAGCTGATGCCGCCCATTATGGGAGCAGGTGCCTTTTTAATGGCTGAGTTTACCAATACAAGCTATCTGACCATTATAAAAGTGGCTCTGGTACCGGCCATCATGTATTATCTGACGGTATTGATATTTGTTCATTATGAAGCCAAAAAATACGGTTTAAAAGGTCAACCAAAAGAAAGCCTGCCCAAGGTCAGGACTGTAATTAAAAATGGACTGCATTTTATTATTCCGGTTATGATATTAATCTATGTTCTCATGTCCAATTATTCCCCCATGATGGCAGGATTTATTGCCGTGGTCAGCACACTTTTGATCAGTATCATTGCCAATTTCATCCGCTGGGCTGTGAACGGAAAAGATGCAGTAAGCCTGTTCAGATTCGGAATGATCGAGTTCAAATTGATTCTTAAGGCCCTTGAAAATGGTGCTAAAAATGCAATCATGGTCTCAGTGGCATGTGCTGCCGCGGGAATCATTGTGGGCATGGTCAGTCTCACTGGCATGGGGCTTAAGTTTTCAAGCCTGGTTGTTGACTTAAGTTACGGTATTGAGATCTTTGCCATTCTCCTGATCGGCTGTGCCTCCCTGGTACTGGGCATGGGACTTCCCGTTACGGCAAGCTATATCGTTCTGGCCACGCTGGCAGGCCCGGCCCTGATGGATATGGGAGTTCCTGTCCTGGTCGCTCATATGATCGTGTTCTGGTATTCCCAGGATGCCAATGTAACGCCTCCTGTCAGTCTTGCCAGTTTTGCCGGAGCAGGCATTGCAAAGGCCAATCCCATGAAAACCGCGCTCACGTCCTGGAAACTGGCAAAAGGACTTTATATTATCCCCATTATCATGGCATATAGACCGCTTTTAGGCATGGGGAATAATTATGAATTGTTCCACTGGCAAGTGATTGTAACCATGATCACAACCACTTTGGGCCTGGTTGCCTTTGCCACGGCTTTAGAAAGATATTTTATACGAAAAACCACTCTTGTTGAAACCCTTCTTTTCTGGCTGGCAGCCATCGGACTTTTCTGGCCGGCTTACTGGGCAGATAGTGCGGGGTTTATTGCATTGATAATTGCTTGTGCGCTGCAAAAATTTCATTCCATTACACCCACCACCACCTAAGGTATGACCCATGACAAATAGCTTAAATAAGGTAATACCCCTTAAACAGGCCATTGAACAATATGTCAAAAATGGCTCCCATATATCCATTGGCGGATTTACCATAAATCGAAACCCCATGGCGGCTGTTTATGAAATTATCCGGCAGAAAATTAACAATTTGCACTTATATGCCCATTCCAATGGTACGGGCTTAGATGAACTCATCGGAGCAGGCTGTGTTTCAAAGCTGGAAATTGCCTATGGCGGGAATGGGAAAGCTGCGCCCACCTGTATTCGTTTCGCACAGGCAATTCAGAATAATGAAATTTTATTTGAAGACTATTCAAATTATATGATGAGTCTGAGATTTATGGCCGGGGCCATGGGACTGCCTTTTTTACCCACGCTTTCAGGACTTGGCACGGAGATTCTGACAAAATGGGGATTTTCCAGAGCCATGAGAAAATCTGACCCCAAAATTGTGGATGAAAAACTGATAGTTATCGACAATCCGTTTGGAAACTGGACAGGTGCCTCTAAAGTGGTTCTGGTACCGGCCATCAACCCGGACATTACCATCATCCATGTTCAAAAAGCCGATGCTATGGGTACATGCAGTATTCAAGGACTTTCATTTGCTGACATTGAACAGGTAAAAGCATCAAAACAAGTTATTGTCACCTGTGAAAAACTGGTTGATAAAGAAGAATTAAGACAGAATCCTGACTTGAATCAGATTCCCTTTATCCATGTGTCCGCGGTCTGCCATGTCCCCCTGGGTGCTTATCCCACGGCAGTTTTTGGTCATTATGACTACGATTCCCGGTATTTGCGCAAATTTGCAATGGCGGCAAAAAATCCGGATGAATTTAAAAAATACCAGGACAAATATATTTATGGTGTTAAAGATCATAAAGGTTTTTTAAATGTGGTCGGGCAGAAAAGAATTGATGCGATCAAGGCAGACCCCAGAACGGGTTACGCTGTTAATATGAAAAGGGATTAATATGGAAACCATTCAACCCTATACCCCCAAGGAAATCATGACCATTATGGCGGCAAGGGAAATAAAAAATGGGGATATTGTATTCAGCGGTACGGGGATTTCAATGCTGGCAGCCATGGCAGCCAAGAATATCAATGCCCCGGAAAGCGTGATTTTTTTTGAAACAGGGGCCATAGATTCCCTTTTGGAAGAACTGCCCTTTGCCGTTGCAGATCCTAGAATCATGTACTGGGCCGCTTCAAATTCCAGGCTGACCGATTCCTTTGCCACCATGCAGAACAAGATAACCGGAGACAAGGTTATCGCCATACTGGGAGCAGCTCAGATAGATAAATATGGAAACCTGAATACCACCTGTATTGGAGATTATTTTTCCCCTGAAATTCGTTTCTCAGGAAGCGGGGGAGGGTGTGACGTAGCCAGCTTTGTTCCCCGGTGCATTGCATTTATGCAGCATGAAAAACGTAAATTCGTAGAAAAACTCGATTATCTCACAAGCCCTGGACAACTTGAAGGTAAAAATAGCAGAAAAAAGGCAGGACTTAGGCCCGGTGGCGTTAGTGTTGTGGTAACCAATATGGGTGTGATGCGGTTTGATAAAGACACTGGAAAAATGTATCTGGATAAATTTTATCCGGGTATCACACCTGAAAAAATTCTTGAAAACACGGAATTTAACATGGATATTTCAACGGCAACCCGGGCTGATCCGCCAACACAAACAGAATTGAAAATTCTGCGTAAGGATTGTGATCCCCAACGGCTGATACTGGGCTGACCTTTCATAAAAATAAAAAAAGTCTCTGAAGGATATATTGTTCAGAGACTTTATTTTCTAAGTCATTGAGATGACTTTTTTTTTAAGCAAATAAAACGGTTAACTAAACCACGGTTACATTTGCTGCGGAAGGGCCTTTTTGTCCTTCTTCAATGTCGAATGAAACACGGTCTCCCTCATTGAGGGATTTAAAACCTGTTGTATTGATTCCTGAATGATGTACAAATACATCCTTGCCGCCGTCTTCTTGTTCGATAAATCCAAAACCTTTTGAGTCGTTAAACCATTTTACTGTACCATTAGCCATGTTGGCAATCTCCTAATAAAAAATAAAAAATACTAGCTTCTAACTTTGGGGGGTAAACCGCATTTAAATGTCGGGAAGATACACCTTAAGGAGGAAACTTTTGCGCGTCTCTTATATCAGCGCTACTTTTTACATAATATAGCAAAACGATTAAATGTCAAGCTTTATTAATTATATCTGGATATTTGCCATAAGGTTTGGCCCAGGGAAAGGAATTACTATGGCCGACGGGTTTTGTAGCCGCATCGATCAATATGAAAGTGGTGAGACATGGATTTTGCCCTGTGCGATATAAAATGTCAGCGGTGCTCACCTCTTTCTTCTTTAACCTTTTCACTGAACTTTCTGATTCCGGTATCATGGCCTTTTTCTTCCAGTTTGTCCTGCTGATCCATCCAACCCCTGAAAGCAGTTGTCAATGCCATGATAAAAATAGTCAGATAGGTATGAAAATGATCTGTAACCTTTATTTTATTTTTGCCAGATCCAACAGTGCGTATTTTGTCTCTGGTGTTGCGATTTCCAGTGCCTGCAAGAAAAAAAGCATCAGGGTAAACATTCATATTGGCTTTCGCAGGGATGAAAAAGGTAATGCCATTAGTGTTGAGCCACCACAGGAAAATGCCGCCCATAAATCCGCGATCAATGGCAAGGGAAGTGATATCGGCATGGTCACCAAGGTTGTTAATTGCCTGTTGCACCACTTCCTGGGCAAGGTTTATATCGTGCACCTCAATTGTGGTAAAACGCATAGCCAAAGGAAGGCGGCTGTTCGGGTCCCAAACTACCCATATCTTAAATCCAAAAACAATTTCCAGAACTTTCCG
>JAOZRF010000458.1 GCA_029940245.1 Desulfobacula sp. | reverse complement strand
TTCATCCTCCGACTCATTTTTTTAAATTTATCAAGTTCTCTATCTTCTAAATTAAGTTTTTTTCTTAAAAACTCCCAGTCCTGTTCCGGTATAACATTCTGCAAGTTAAGCGCCTGATCCATGACAAACATTACCATTAAATTCGTATAGCCATTATTGTTAAGACCCGGGTCATCTGATCCCGGGTATGAATCATGGTATTCGTCAGGTCCCATTACTCCTAAAATTTCATATCGGTCAATTTCCGGGTTGTAGGTTGCAATACTTGCCCAGAATCTGGCAATTTCTATTATTATTTCACCACCGTGACAGGATAAAAATTCTATATCCTGGGTAATTTGAAAATATTGCCAGATATTATAAACTATGGCATTATTTACATGGCGCTGCAGATGGGTGTTATCCGGAACCCAGCGGCCTGATTCAGGGTTGAGATGCATCTGCTGGGTTTCCTCTCTGCCGCTGCTTCCGCTCTGCCAAGGATACATTGCGCCTTTACAGCCTGACTGCCTGGCTGCCTTCCGGGCCTCGGGCAATCGCCGGTAACGATACATGAGTAAGGTTCTTGTAATTCGAGGCGCCCTGTAATTTAAAAATGGAAAAATAATCATTTCATCCCAGAAGATATGTCCCCTGTATCCTTCCCCATGCCAGCCCCGGGCCGGCATTCCCACGTCAATGTCCAAAGAATGGACAGAAGAACTTTGTAATAAATGAAAAATATGTAAACGAATAATTTTTTGAGTATGTTGCTCAATATCGCTATTGTCCAATTCCACCCTGACATCAAATTTGCGCCATAAAAGTTTCCAGGCAATAACATGGGATTTTAATAAACTGTCAAACCTTGCAACATCATTTACAATTATATTTTCCGCTTCTGACAGACATTCATAAATACCCGTATCCCTGGAGGTATAAATGCAGATCAGTTTTTCCACTTTAAGATTATCTTTTCTGCTCAGATTTACAATAAAATGCCTGGCAACATATCCACCCGGCTTATCTGCTGGAACAGATGTAACTTGAGCTGTTTTATTATTGAGAAACAATTGTGTTCTTGAGCCCATTGCAATACCTATGCTTGATCGATTGGTGCGCATTTTTAAAACCATGCTTTTTTCATCAATATGTCTGGACTCAACCAGATCAAGATGCTGACTGCCCAGATCCCTGTAACGCTCAACACCCCTGTTTGTAACCCTGCCATCCAGAGCAGAACAGATCTCTATTTTACCTGCCCAGTTCAGGGGTGTAATAATGGTTTTCAACCCAGCCCTGTGCATCTGGTCGCCATGGACAAATGATTGTTGAAAAATGAGTGTCTCTCTGTTTTTATTATCTTGAAATCGTATGATTCGGTTCAATATCCCTTTTTTAATATCCAGATATTGTCTATAAAAAAGAATCTTTACATCTTTGAGCCTAAACCACTTTTCTCCGGGGATACGAAAATTAAGGCACAGCCAGTTGGGAATATTAACCAGATCTTCATTCTCAACAATTCTTTCACCAACGCGGGTTTTAATACGATTATAACCTCCGGCAAGATAGGTGCCTGGATAATGCACATCATCAGCCTCAGCTTCAGGAGCAGCTCCCCTGGTAACAAAATAACCATTGCCAATGGCGCAGAGTGTTTCCCGCCGCCCTTCATCTTCAGGATCAAACCCATTATATATATGGCTCCAGCTCTTTCTTTTATCCGGATCAGGTGAAACTTTGCTTTTTGGCACACCTGCCTTGATTTCACAAAGATCGTTAACCACCAGGTGGGCCCCTTCCTGCTTAAGCTGTTCTGCCTGATCTTTCCGATTAACACCGATCACTAGTCCAAAACCACCTTTTTGTCCTGCCTCAACCCCGGAAAGTGCATCCTCCACCACCACACATCTTTTCGCATCAACTTCCAGTCTTTTAGCTGCTTCCAGAAAAATGTCCGGTTCAGGCTTGCCTGCAAGGCCAAGGCTCTCAGATACAAGACCATCAACCCTGGTATCAAATAACGCTTCAATATCTGCAACCTTAAGAACTTGAAGACAATTTTTGCTTGAACTGACAATGGCTGTCTTAAATCCATTTTTTCTTAATTGGTGAATAAGGACAATAGATGTTCCATAAACCTTCACACCTTCTTTTTTCAACAAATCAGAAAAAAACTGGTTTTTTCTGTTGCCCAGGCCGCATATGGTTTCCGCACCAGGTGCATCAAGGACAGAGCCATAGGGAATATTAATGCTCCGGGAGTTCAGAAAATCTTTAACCCCATGGTACCTGGGTTTCCCATCCACATATTTTATATAGTCTTCCTTAATATCAAAGGCTATATAGCCACTCTTGCCGCCCTTTTTTTGTAAATATTCGTCAAAAAGTTTTTTCCACGCATCAGCATGGGTATCTGCTGTTCTGGTCACCACGCCGTCCAGGTCAAAGAGGACAGCATCATATAATTCAGGATTAATTATTTTTTTCCCGGCTGCCATAAAAAAAACCTCCGCAATTTTTTTATTACCAAAAAATTAATTATTCATTGTGTATACCAACAATATTCTTACAATGTGTAAAAAACACTGACTCTTGATAGAGATACAATTTAGGCAGAAGAAAGCTGGTTTCCAGAAACTATAAGAGGACAATTTGCATGACATGTTATTTGCTGATAATTTTAATAAAATACTACAAATCAGGTTTTATTGAAAC
>JAOZRF010000457.1:784-2703 GCA_029940245.1 Desulfobacula sp. | reverse complement strand
GTTGTGGAAGGATCTGTGCAAAGATCCCAACCCACTGGTGAGGGAAGGGTGTGTCGAAATTGCAGCGAAACACAATCAACCCATAAAAGCGCAATCCCCCCTTGCCAGACTTCCAAAAGTCAAAACAACAAAAACCGGATCTGCCACAGCCTCCCCCAAGAATACCAAAATAAAGTACACCTTACTTGAACAATTCGTAAAAGATGGCATCAATTTTCGGATATCCTATTACCAGGAAATTAATTCCCAGTATCTTAATGAGATGCGGGATTTTATTGATCCAAATACATATGGTCGCAAAAAATACGACGATTTAAAAGAAAACACCCAGTCAACCTGCATCAGATTGGTTGCCGCCAGCCTGTCGAACAAAGAGATGTTTGAAAAATTGCTGTCAACATTACCGGCTGAGGTGAGTATTCTGATCTATCTTTGCACGTGGGAAAATTATTGTTTTTTCAGTACGGATGATTTAAAAAGACTTAGCAGATTAAGAAAAAACGGGAAAGACAAACAGGAAAAATTCCCTGAACTGCCAGCATCCTTGCTGCCATTGCTTGGCAAAGCGTTTCCATCCAAAACCCAGTGGGATGTGGAAGTCATACAGAATCCCGCTTTTTTTCTTTTTATCATAGAAAGAACATGGAATCGCAACGTCTCAACGGCCGGTTATAACTTCAAAATCCATACAGATTTGATTCCTCATTTAAAAAACATCCTGCCTCAGCCGGCGCTCTATGATGTCGTACCGGTTCCGGATGATTATATTGATCCACAAGCCTATGCTGTTTATGAAGAAAAACGCTTCTTTGAGCAGCTTCCCGCAATTTTGGCCTTTATCTCCCAAGATAACCTTGAATTTACAAAAAACGGAGATAGGGTTAAGGCAGCTTCTTTGAAAAAAATGTCCACGTTGTGCGGCATGAATGAATTTTACCAAGAGGGGCAGGCCGACCTCAAATATTTGAAAGCCACCTTCCTTGCTGATTTTTTTATATCCGGTGCACAATGGAAGGATGAAGAACTTGATAACCTGGCGATTTTTCTCAAAAATAGAATCAAGCAATATCTGGCGTTCACAGATTATAAAGTCTTTCAATGCAGGGACTTGTTAAATTATGTCAAACGACAAAAACCCGAATATGATGCAGGAAAAATTGAAAAAGAGATTAGACAGTCATTCCACAGCCTGCTGACCCTGCTTCCCAAAGGAAAATGGGTTGCTGTGGAACATGTTGTTAAAGCCATTTGCTACCGGGGACTGCCAAACAACCCATTTTCAACGCCCGTGGAAATGAGCTATGTTTGTCTTGACCTATCCCCCGGTACCATTAAACGGTTCTCGCTCCAGGCAGAATTCTGTGGGCACGGTTGCACCATCAGTGTATCAAAGACCAATACAGACCAGACCATTTCCCTGCCTTTAATGAAAGCGCTCCTGTTTCTTTTCAGTAGCCTGAATATGGTTTCGCTGGCCTATTCTGAACCCAGGAATGAGAAATACCTGCTGAAAGACAAGCCCTATCTGAGCATCTACGATGGCTTGACTTATGTTCGCCTCACCGATTTCGGTGCGTTTGTTCTGGATAGGGAAAAATCATTTTCCACCGGTATTAAGAAACAAACCGCTGAATTTATCCTTGATGAAATCAGGCCCCTGATTACCCTGTTAGGTGAAGATCCTGTCAAACGACTGGCACTGGAAAATGTGGGAAAACGGGCCACCGCATCCAGCTATCTTGTGGATTACCAATCCTTTCTTAAGGATTGCAGCAACCGCGATGAAGTGAAAAATAAAATTGAGTATTTCAGAACCCATATTTCAAAAAATCCGCCAGAAATATGGGAAGCCTTTTTTCAGTCAGTTCTGGCACGCATGGAACCCTTCAAAATTATAAAAAATATGTATATCCTCAAGG
>JAOZRF010000457.1:0-774 GCA_029940245.1 Desulfobacula sp. | reverse complement strand
CAGCTAATTGACTATGGCATATTTTTCGTCCCTGTATAGTGGCCCACCTTATGACCAACCCCAAATATGTATATCCTCAAGGTTCAGCCAGACAAGGAGCTGATTGCCCTTCTCACCACCGACCCGGTCTTGAAAAAACATGTTATCAAAGCCGAAAACTATCATCTGATAGTGGAGAAAAAACAATATTCCACCGTGAAAAAACGGCTGGCGCAATTTGGTTTTTTCTGATGGTTTCAACAGCCCTTCCCGTCTCACCACACCGCGATGGCTCATACTGTTGCGAATGGTCAAAAGGCGCGCCAACTCACTGCACATAGCCGCACAAGTTTGCTTATCCGGCCAGCACTCCTTAAACTCCCCCTGGCACAGACGGTGAACGCTAAGCTCACCGGCGCAAAAAGTCGGAGCGACCGCAGGGAGCGGAGACCTTTTGCATCCGAATTCAGCGCCGGGTTAGGCTGATTTAATGCATTATTTTGACGCAAATTTAGATTGTTATTATTCAGGAGGATGCCATCCTGCACTAACCCAACGCTTTCGAGCATTGACTACTGTGGGATTATTCATTTTTAATACTTCTATTGTTGCTCGTCCACAGGATGATAAAGCAGTTATTTTTGATTTGGTTTCATCCCAGCAAAAATGCTCATTCCAATTCTGACGAAGGGGATGAAACAATGGTACAATTTCTTGATTCAGCGGATCATTCCAGACCTGTTTTGCGCCTTTATGCACATTGCACGAAAAACATGCCAAGCATAAATTTTCAAA
>JAOZRF010000066.1:1020-10219 GCA_029940245.1 Desulfobacula sp. | reverse complement strand
CCTTTAAAGTTTTATAGCTGCTGGTCTATTATGGAAGAAAGCCATTGTACATCATGGCTTGCAATAACCAGTGTGGTTCCCCAGTTTTTCCTGGCATTTAAAGAGGCTTTTCGGATCAGGCTTGCGCTTTCAATGTCAACATTTGCAATGGGCTCATCAAGGAGCAGAACTTCAGGGGTCAAGATAAGTCTGGCTGCCATGGCAACCCTCTGGGCTTCTCCGCCTGATAATTCGTGCCTAAATCGAGTGGCAAAATTCTGATAATCAAGCCCGACGTTTAAAAGCGCTTCTGTCGCCCTTTTTTCAAGATTATGTTTTTCATTTCTGATTTTTAGCCCATAAACAATATTTTCAAAAACAGTTCTTTTTAACAGATAGGGTTTCTGGGTCAGAAGACTTATTTTTGATCGGATGGATGAAGAAAAAGGTAGTTCCGGACGTCCTTTATAAAAGATTTGCCCCAGGGTTGGTTTCCGGGCAAAGGCCAATAGTTTTAAAAGCGTACTTTTCCCACTGCCATTGGGTCCAATAAGACCTGTGATGGATCCTTTTTCAATTTTAAGGTCATCAATATCCAGCACCTTTGTGTTTCCATAATAGTGCTGGATATTTTTTAAATGGTATGCAAAAATTTTTTTTGTCATTGTTTCCTTAAAAAGGACAGGGATAGATTCACAATAAATGCAATCATTATCAATACAAGCCCCAGGGCAATACCATCGGCAAAAAGTCCCTTGTTTGTTTCAAGGGCAATGGCAGTTGTAATTGTCCTTGTGTGGTATTTGATATTGCCGCCCACCATCATGGAGATGCCGACTTCGGTTAATACGCGGCCATATGCGGTTATTGCTGCGGCCAGAATGCCATACCTGACCTCCCAGAGACAGGTGGCAATGATATTACGTCTGCCCGCGCCCAGGCTGATAAGGGTGAGTTTAAGGTCGTGGTCTATGTTTTCAATGGTTGTGGCGGTAATGGCCGTTACAATGGGGAAGGCAAGAATGGTCTGGCCGATGGCAATTCCTGTCAACGTAAACAGCAGGCCCAGTTCACCCAAAGGCCCCTGTCGTGAAATAAATGCATAAACGGCAAGTCCGATGAAAACTGTAGGAAGGGCAAGCATGGTATCAAGAATCGTTCTTAGATGTTTTTTCCCTTTAAAATTAAAATATCCAAGAATAAATCCGCAGGGTAACCCGGCTCCAATGCTTAAGAGCATGGAGCCTGTGGATACCTTTATCGTTGCCCATACCGCAGTCCAGGTTGCACTGTCGCAGCTTATCAGAAGTTCGATGGCTTTGATAAAACCTGCAACAATAAAATCCATAAAGTCCTTTTATTATTTTGCGTTGGGTATAAAAAGCTTTTGTCCAAGAAGTCTGAAATCTCTTATCAGATCCTGTCCATTTTGTGAAGCCAGCCAGTTTGAGCATTTAAGGGCCAGATCATATTTGGCATTGGCGCAGTTTTTGGGATCAAGGGTTAAGACGCTGTATTGATTCAAAAGGATGCCGTCCCCCTCCACCAGAACCTTTAAGGGTGCATTGCCGCCTTTTGTGGACTGGTACTTAATGTAGGTGCCCCGGTCTGTCATGGTGTATCCATTTTTTTCCCGGGCAACATTGATGGTGGCAAGCATTCCCTGCCCTGTCTGCACATACCAGTTTTCTTTGTCCGGTAATGGGATATTGGATTTCTGCCAGAGTTGTTTTTCTTTTTTGTGGGTACCGGAATCATCGCCCCGGCTCATGAACATGGCCTGGCAGCTTTTAATGGCAATTAAGGCATCAGATATGCTTTTGCCTTTTATGCCGGCCGGATCATTTTCAGGGCCTATGATGATAAAATCATTGTACATGATCTGTCTTCTGTCTTTCCCATATCCGCTTTCAATGAATGCTTTTTCTGCAGAAGGGGCATGAACCAGAAGGACATCAACGTCACAGTTCTGGCCCAGTTTTAATGCCTTACCTGTTCCTGTGGCTGTCCATTTCAGGTTGATCCCGGTTTCTTCTTCAAAATGGGGAATAAGATAATCCAAAAGGCCTGTGTTATCCGTGCTGGTTGTAGTTGCCATCATCAGGCGGTTGTCTTGAGCCTGGGTATTTACGACCATGATCATTGTAAATATAAGTGCGAATATAAAGGTAAAAATTTTTAATCTGTTCATTTCCAAGTCTCCCATAAAATATTTAAAATCAGCTTGATGAAATGAGGTTGGGATATGTTAATATCAAGGAAAAGTCAACAAAATATTGGATAATATAAAGATAAAATAAATATACTTACCAATACAAACTAATAATTACGATGATTGTTATCAATCTTTTAAAAAGAGACTATGATATTCATCTTCAGAAAGATGGTGCTTTAATTTATCATTAATAAACATATATATTTCTTCAAGTTCCAGGTCAGACAACCTTGGAAGAATTGCTTTTAAAAAAGAGTCTTCGGAAAATTTTTGAAGATAAAACATGATGGTTTCTTCATCTGTTTCCCGGTCAAGGCCAAAAGCGCCCAGGCCTTTGTATTCCTGGATAAAATTGTGCGTATCTTTTTTCATAAGAATCAATCCTTTGGGTCAGTCCCTGTTTCATTTAATTTAGTCATAACACAATTCTAACACAATTCTAACATATTAATTGTAGTATTTTCCCTTAAAAGTATCACGCTTGATAAAAGTATTTATTTTAATCTTTTAAGGAGAAAACATGAATAAATTTAGTAAATTAATACTTGCGTTAATTGTTTCAATGGTCATTGCATCTTCCCAGGTGTTTGGCGGAGAATTGGATATTAAGGGTTCCACCACGGTTCTTCCCATTGCACAAAAGGCGGCTGAAGCCTATATGGCGCAGAATCCGGGCGTAAAAATCTCTCTTTCCGGTGGCGGTTCCGGAAACGGGATCAAAGCGATTATTGATGGCACCGCAGATATTGGCAACGCGTCAAGATTCATCAAACAAAAGGAAGTCAACCTGGCAGGTAGCAAAAACGTATATCCTGTCCCCTTCAGAATCGCCCTGGATGCCATTGTGCCAATTGTCAACAGTCAAAACAAAGTGAAGGATCTGACCCGTGCCCAGTTAAAAGATATTTATCTGGGTAAGATCAAGGACTGGAAGGAAGTGGGTGGAACTCCCGGTAAAATAATCGTGATTTCAAGGGATAGTTCTTCAGGAACCTTTGGTGTATGGAAAGAACTGGTTATGGAAAAAGATCGCGTTATCCCGAGCGCACTGACAGTACCCTCCAACGGTGGTGTGGTACAGGCAGTAACAACCACACCAGGAGCCATCGGATATGTGGGTCTCGGGTATCTCAACCATGATATAAAAGCTGTAAAAGTAGATGGTATTGAGGGATCTGAAGCAAATACATTGAATGGATCTTTTCCCATATCCAGAGGGCTTTTTATGTTCACAAAGGGCTGGCCAGAGGGAGAAATAATGGATTTTATCTCCTTTATCCTCTCAAGAAAGGGCCAGGACCTGGTAAAGGAAGCCGGCTCAATTCCATTATTCTAAATCCAGACGGAGCAGTTCATTGAAACGTCAAATAATAGATAAAGGAGTACATTCAACGTTTTTATTGATTGCACTCTTTTCCATAGCCGCCCTGTCTTTGATCATGGTATTCCTCTTTATCGAAGGGATACCCATTTTTGATCAGATCACTATCAAAGAGTTTGTCTTTGGTCAATACTGGTATCCCACCGATGATCCTACAGCATTTGGGATTCTTGCCCTCATCCTTGGATCTGTTTATGTGACTATTCTTTCCGGAATGATGGCCATTCCTTTAGGCATAATGACAGCCGTTTATCTTGCAGAGATTGCACCCCCAAAAGTGGCTGAAATTGTTAAACCCATTGTGGAGTTAATGGCTTCCATTCCATCCGTGGTCATTGGTTTTTTCGGAATGGTGATCGTGGCGCCGTTTATCCAGAAGCTTTTTAATATTCCGGTGGGGTTGAATATGTTTAATGCCTCCTTGATGCTGGCCTTTATGGCGGTCCCAACCATCTGCAGTATTTCCGAAGATGCGATTTTTTCGGTTCCGGTTGCAGTAAAAGAAGCATCCTTTGCCCTGGGGGCAACTCATTTTGAAACCATTGCAAAGGTCATTATCCCGGCATCTCTTTCAGGTATCTGCACAGCTATTATCCTCGGGTTGTCACGGGCCATCGGAGAAACCATGGTGGTCCTGATGGCAGCAGGGGGAGCCGCCATGATCCCGGGGTCCTTTTTTGATCCTGTCCGGCCCCTGCCGGCAAGCATTGCTGCTGAAATGGCGGAAGCACCTTTCAGAAGCGAGCATTATCATGCGTTGTTTGCCATCGGAATAGTTCTTTTTTTGTTTACATTGATTTTTAATTTATTTGCTGACTATCTTTCTCATAAGTTCAGACAGGTGGGGGAGGCGTCATTATAATGATAAAAAAAAGATTGTTCATGCAAAAGATGTGTTTCTCATTTTTACGAATGGCTGTCCTGATCAATGGTGCAGCCCTGGCAGTGATCCTGTATTTTATTCTTTCCCGCGGGTGGCGGGCCATTTCATGGGAATTCTTGACCCAGGCACCCCGTGATTCCATGACAGCCGGCGGCATTCTGCCCTGCATTGTCGGAACTATTTCTTTGTGCCTGATCACCACATTTGTGGCATTGCCGATCGGCGTGGCATCTGCCATATATCTGAATGAATATGCAACCCAGGGAAAGCTTGTCAGGATCATCCGGCTTGGGATCAATAACCTTGCCGGAGTTCCGTCCATTGTATTTGGATTGTTCGGTCTTGCTTTTTTTTGTATTGTTTTAAAAATGGGCGTATCTGTTGCTGCCGGTGGATTGACCCTGGGGATAATGACCTTGCCGGTGATTATCGGTGCATCGGAAGAAGCGTTAAAGTCGGTTCCCAATACCTATAGGGAAGCCTCCCTTGCCATGGGAGCAACCAAGTGGCAGACCATTAGAAGGGTCATCTTGCCGGTTGCGTTCCCGGGTATTATTACAGGTTCCATCCTTGGATTGAGCCGGGCTGCAGGAGAGACGGCCCCGATCATGTACACGGGTGCTGTTTTTTTTACACCGGATCTGCCAACATCCATATTTGATGAGGTCATGGCTTTGCCCTACCATATTTATGTGTTGGCCACGGCCGGAACCAATATTGAAGCCACCCGCCATCTTCAATACGGAACAGCGCTTGTGCTGATTGTGCTGGTGCTTGGAATGAATCTTTTTGCCATCATCCTGCGGTCTAAAATGAGAAAAAAGTTGAGGATATAGCTTCATGGAAAGCAATATTAAAATGCGTACAGAAAATCTGGATTTCTTTTATAGAAATTTTCAGGCACTTCACCATATTTCAATTGAATTCGTCCAGAACCGGGTGACAGCCCTTATCGGCCCGTCCGGGTGCGGAAAAAGCACCTATTTAAGATGCCTGAACCGGATGAATGACCTGATTCCCGGAATCACTGTAAAAGGAAAGGCATTGCTGGACAACCAGGATATTTATGATCCGTCCATTGATGTTGTGACATTACGAAGACGGGTCGGCATGGTGTTTCAAAAACCTAACCCCTTTCCCAAATCGATTTTTGAAAACATTGCTTATGGCTTAAAGGTCAATGGGGTTAAAGATAAGGCAAAAATTACCCAGATTGTTGAAAAAAGTCTGAAACAGGCTGCCATCTGGGATGAGGTCAAGTACCGCATCAATGAATCCGCGCTGGGACTTTCAGGTGGGCAGCAGCAGCGCCTGTGTATTGCCCGGGCCCTTGCCGTGGACCCTGAAGTATTATTGATGGATGAACCCGCGTCAGCCCTTGATCCCATTGCCACACAAAAGATTGAAGAACTCATTGGCAAGCTTTCCAGCAAACTCACCATTATCATCGTGACCCATAACATGCAGCAGGCAGCAAGGGTCTCCGACAGGACAGCCTTTTTTTATATGGGAAAGCTCGTTGAGATCAATGATACAGACACCTTGTTTACAAAACCAGGATTAAAACAGACAGAAGATTATATTACCGGAAGATTTGGTTAAGGAGAAAAAGATGCCAGGCCATCTGCAAAAAGAAATAGATAAAATTAAAAAAGAAATTCTGTCCCTTGGGGCCATGGTGGAAGAGAGACTTCAAAAAGCCATCTTTGCCATTAAAACAGCGGACTTTTTGCTGGCTCAGAAAATTATTGATACGGATTTTGAGATTGATGAACGTGAGATTGAAGTGGAAGAGGAATGCCTGAAAATACTGGCATTACATCAGCCTGTTGCAATGGATTTACGGTTTCTTGTGGCAGTGGTAAAAATTAACAATGATCTTGAAAGAATTGCAGATTATGCAGCGAACATAGCAAAACGATTTAAAGCCTCTTCCCATGATCCAGGTAAATTCAAATATGATTATACGTCCATGGCAGATCAGGCCGCAAAAATGTTAAAAAAGAGCCTTGATGCCCTGGTGCGGATGGATGTGGATATGGCATACGAAGTCCGGGATATGGATGAGGATGTGAATATCATGAGAAATGATGCCTATGCAGCAATGAAAAAAAATATCCAAGAGCATCCGGGAATGGTGGGTGAAATCATTAACATGTACTTGATTTCAAGGCATCTGGAAAGGATTGGAGATCATACCACCAATATTGCAGAAGAAGTCATATACCTGATTGAGGGTGAAATTGTCAGGCACACCTAAAACATTTATATTATATTTACAAATGGACAAAGAGGCGGCTATTATTAAATACGCAACCCACGGGATGATGAATTCAAAAAAACAGGAAACAAAATGCCAAAAGAGACGATTTTAATTGTGGATGATGAACAAGACATCCTTGAGCTGATAAAATATAATCTGAAAAATGAGGGATATTCAATACTGACGGCCCAGGCCGGAGAACAGGCCATAAAAATAGCCAAACAATCTCTGCCTGATCTGGTTGTTCTTGACCTGATGCTTCCGGGGATTGACGGCTTTGAAGTCACCCGCTACCTGAGAAATGCTGAACAAACCCGGGACCTGCCCATTGTCATGCTGACGGCAAAAGGAGAAGAGTCTGATATTATTACAGGACTTGAGCTGGGCGCAAATGATTATATTTCAAAACCGTTCAGTCCAAAGGTTCTGGTGGCGAGAATCCGGGCGATTTTACGGCGGAGAAGGAATGAATCCAAACAAGCGCGGGAAGGGATAAAACAGGAAGGGGACTTGATTATTGACCGGAAAAGACACGTGGTCACCCTTGAAGGCAGTGCTGTGGATCTGACGCTTTCGGAATTTGAACTGCTTTGTTTCCTTGCCGATAAAAAAGGCTGGGTGTTTACCAGGGGGCAGATTGTGGATGCCATCCGCGGGGAGAATTATGCAGTGACAGAAAGAAGTATTGATGTTGTTATTGTGGGATTACGAAAAAAACTGAAAAATTATGCCTCAGCCATTGAAACGGTCAGAGGTGTTGGTTACAGGTTTAAAGAATAAGGCGTATGAATAAGAAAAAGAAATTAATCTGGCAGATTTTTCCATCATTCCTAGTGATTACCGTTCTGTCTCTTTCAGCGGTTGCATCTTACTCAAGCAGTTATTTTAAGGATTTTTTTCTTGAAAATTCTGAAAAAGAGCTGATCATCAGGGCCAAACTGTTGCAAAATAAATTTACAGATATCCTTAAAAATTATCCGGGACAAACGAAATACCTGGATGAACAATGCAAGGATATCGGGGACAAGACCGGTACAAGAGTGACGATCATTCTTCCTTCCGGTGTTGTTCTCGGCGATTCTTTCGGTGATATAGAGACTATGGAAAATCACATGAAGCGGCCTGAAATTATGGAAGCCTTAAAAAAAAAAGAAGGTATATCCATACGTTACAGTGCTACGCTTGATAAAAATATGATGTATGTTGCCCTTCCGTTGATGAATGATGGAAAGATCATTGCTGTTTTACGAACGTCTTTATCCATTTCCGCCATTGACAATAAAATTAAATCTGCCCGGAATAATATTCTGATTGCCATGGTTTTCACCATTTTTGCAGCAGCCCTTGCCAGCCTCTATGTGACCCGGAGAATTACACATCCGGTCGAGCAGATGAAAAAAGGAGCCATGGAATTTGCCAAAGGTGATTTGACTACACGGCTGGCTGTACCGGATTCGGAAGAGTTGTCTGAACTTGCAGTCACCATGAATCAGATGGCTGAAAACCTGGATGAGAAAATAAAGGCGTTTAAAAACCGGAGTATGGAATTGGAAGCGGTTCATGCAAGTATGCAGGAAGGTGTCATTGCCATAGATAAGGATGAAAGAATTATAACAGTTAACAAGACGGCGGCAACAATATTTGATTTTCCGGCTTCCAAGCTTAAAACCAGGTATATTTTAGAGATTGCAAGGAATGTTGATTTCCAAAAATTCATTCAAAGCGCATTGGCAACCCATGAACCTGTTGAGGCGGATATCGTGATACCAAGGAATGAGGACCTGATTTTAAATATCCATTCCACAGCCCTTTATGATACGGCGAACAAGCGCATGGGAACCCTGATTATTTTTCATGATATAACGCGGATCAGACGTCTGGAGAAAATGCACAAAGACTTTGCCGCCAATGTGTCCCATGAGTTAAAGACGCCTTTGACAACCATCAAAGGCTTTATAGAGACCTTGCAGGAAATGCTGGGAAAAAATGACACAAAAGAGTGTGGAAGCTTTTTAAAAATCATTGAAAAAAATGTAAACCGGATGGTCGACCTGGTCAATGATCTTCTGGCCCTGTCAAGGCTTGAACGCCTCCAGGGAGCAGAAATCCTGTTCGAAAACCATCATCTGTCAACATTGATCCAGGGAGCAGTTAATTCCTGTCAAGCCAATATCAGAGCCAAAAATATCATTGTCAACATTGACTGCCCGGAAGATCTGCATGCCATGGTGGATCCTATCCTCATGGAACAGGCCATTATCAACCTTGTGGACAATGCTGTAAAATACAGCAGTGAAAATAGACCGATAGCCATAATTGTGACAAAAAATGACCTTTTTATCGATATTGTGGTGAAAGATAATGGTAAAGGAATGGATAAAGAGCATTTGTCCAAGATTTTTAACAGGTTCTACAGGGCAGACAAGTCAAGAAGCCGGCATGAAGGAGGCACGGGCTTGGGCCTGGCTATTGTTAAGT
>JAOZRF010000066.1:0-1010 GCA_029940245.1 Desulfobacula sp. | reverse complement strand
CGTATAGTACTTGATTCACAATTCCAGATATATTTAAATAGAAGACTCAACTCAAATTTTGCAACTCCGAAAGTTGAGTTGAATATATTATCCAAACAATAAAACAGCATTTTTGCCCAGTATTTGTTTTTTTTCAAGGGTGTTAATATTTGAGTTATCAATATCCTTGTAATATCTGTCGGGTGTCAGTAAGGGAAAATCCGTTCCAAAAAGAACCTTTTCTGCCACTTCCGCAGTAACTGCCATATCATAGATTTGTGAATCATATAAAAATGGGGAGGCTGCAGTATCATACCAGATATTTTTGAAAACAGTTTTTGTCTCTTTTTTCATGATGTTATAAAAAAAGATTCCCCCTCCCCAGTGGGCCAGTATGATTTTATTGTCAGGAAAGGTTTTGGCAAGCGTGTATATCTGTTCCAGTGTAATGGGGGTTTTCCCGTGATATTTGTGCCCGACAGGTTCATTGGTGTGGATCATGCAGGGCAAATTGCCTTTTTCTCTTAAAACTGCCATGACAGGATCAAGAAAAGCCAAAGCTTTTTGATCTATTCCGGAAAGATAGAATGCCAGTTCTCCTGCGCCGCAAAGACCCGCATCAATACATCTTCGGGCTTCATCAGCCGCACCCTCCCAGGCTGTATCAAAACAGGCAAGACCTTTAATCCTGTCTGGATATTTTAAGACCGATTCAATGATGATGTCATTATTTTTTTTTGTATGTTCCGGGTTTCGCCAGGGAAACCCGCAAATGACAGAAATATCAACCTGATATATGTCCATTGATTTTAATAAATCAACAATATTGCCGATGGCAGCTTTTGGTGAATTATAAAGCAGTTTGAACTCAGGTTCATTTTCAAAGTATCTGGCTCGATCCTGTTTAACCTGTTCCTGAAAAATATGGGTGTGTGTATCAATAATCATATCAATTTCCTAAAATAATGTTAGATAATCAACTTTCGGTCTTAAGTTCTTGCAGACGGGGTCAGGCTTGTTTTATTGTGTTT
>JAOZRF010000456.1 GCA_029940245.1 Desulfobacula sp. | reverse complement strand
CGCCGTAGGTTCCCAAACCATCGCTGATATCGGCTATACCTTTCTTAACCCGCGCATACGTTTCAGCTAAGGAGCCTTGCATGACAACTCAATCGACTATTAAAATGCCTTCTGTAAGCTATTTTGCAGTAATTTTGCGTGTCATAAAATCTTTTGGTCTCCTGCGGGAAAGCTGGGTTGGAATGATTGGGGCTTTTCTGGTTCTATTCTGGGTGCTCGTTGCTATCTTTGCCCCATTGATTGCACAATTTGATCCCAACGCAAATATTCTGCCCTTTGCCAAACCAGGAACTCTGGCACCTTCCGGCCATACCTTCTGGCTGGGTACTGACCATATGGGCCGGGATCTCCTGTCCCGTATTGTCTGGGGTTCCCGCACAGTACTGACCTATGCACCCCTTGCAACCCTGAGTGCCTACACTTTGGGAATTTTGATGGGGCTTCAGGCCGGATACCGCGGTGGCCTGATTGATGACATTCTGTCCCGCATTTCAGATATTATTTTATCATTCCCCGTATTGGTGCTCTATATCATCGTTATTGCAACCATTGGTGCATCCGGTTTGAATATTGTTATTGCCATTACCTTTGCCTCTTCTCCGGGAATCATGCGTATTGTGCGGGGACTCACCCTGGATCTTCGTAATCGCGATTATGTTGCAGCAGCCCAGACCCGGGGTGAATCTGACTGGAGAATCATGTTGTTTGAAATTTTGCCCAATGCCCGAGGTCCGCTTATTGTGGATGCCTGCCTGCGTCTGGGGTATGTAATCATTACCATTGGTGTTCTTGGTTTTTTAGGTCTTGGCCTGCCGCCACCAGATCCTGACTGGGGAGGGATGGTAAATGAAACACGTCAGATGGCCATGGCTTTTCCCTATATGACCCTTTTCCCCTGTATTGCAATCTCTTCATTAATTCTAGGGTTTAATCTATTGGCAGATGGGTTGCGTGAAATATCATTACGTGATTAAAAGGTAAATATAATGAATGACATTCAGGAACCGGTACTGATTTGCAAAGACCTGTGTATTTCATATTATACACGGGCCGGAGAAATACCTGCCGTAGTTGATTTTTCTTTAACTGTTAAGCCCGGTGAGACCATCGGTATTGTTGGAGAATCAGGCTGCGGTAAATCCACGGTTGCCATGGCCATCATGCAGTACATGGGTGCCAACGGTGGTATCAAAAGCGGATCCATAACGTTTAAAGGCAGTGATTTAACCCTTTTGAATGAAAATGAATTGCGCAGTATTCGAGGATCAGAGATCTCAATGATCTATCAGGAGCCTTTTGCTTCTTTAAATCCAAGCCTTAAAATCAGCACCCAGCTCATGGAAGTCCCCCTGGCCCATGAAAATATTTCCAAGGAGGAGGCCCGCAGGCGGTCTGTACAAATGCTGGCGGATGTCAACCTGCCTGATCCGGAACGGGTGATGGAGTCTTATCCCCATCAGTTGTCCGGCGGACAACAGCAAAGAGCCGTCATTGCAATGGGACTTTTGTCAAAGCCGTCATTGTTATTACTGGATGAACCCACCACTGCCCTGGATGTTACAGTGGAAGCAGGGATCGTTAAATTAATTGGAGATATCAGCAAAAAATTCGGCACTTCCCAGATCTATATCTCCCACAATCTAGGATTGATTTTAGAGACCTGCGACCGGGTATTTGTGATGTATTCCGGTGAAGTTGTTGAAGAAGGAACCATTCACTCCCTTTTTAAATCACCAAAACACCCCTATACCCATGGCCTTTTTTCATGTATCCCCTTGCCCACAACAGACAAGAATGCAGCTCCCCTAAAGCCGATCCGGGGACAATTGCCCCTGCCTTTTGAACGGCCTGTAGGGTGTTATTTCGGTCCCCGGTGTGATCATTTTAAACAGGGGCTGTGTGATAAAGACCATTTTAGAATGGAGAATGTAGAAGGCGGTGCACAGGATCATCGTGTCCGCTGTTTGCGGTATAAAGATATTGACAATACAAAAAATCTGTCCTCAGAAATTGTCAGAGAATCACTTAAGATTGGTAAACGGGTCCTTAATGTTGATGGCATGAAGAAATATTATGAGGTAAAGGATTCCTCATTCATGGCCTTGATTACGGGTAAAAGCTCTCGATTCGTAAAAGCAAATGAAGAGCTGAACTTTACGGCCCATGCAAGTGAAACTGTTGCAATTGTAGGTGAATCCGGCTGTGGTAAATCAACCTTTGCCAAAGTTCTCATGGGACTTGAGACAGGAACCGATGGAGAGATACGGCATAATGGCAAAGATATCTCAGATATAGTGGTCCGGGACCGCACTACCAAAGAGATCCGTTCTCTACAGATGGTTTTTCAAAATCCCTTTGACACCTTGAACCCGAGCCATAGCATCGGTGGGCAGATATCACGAGTTATCAGACAATTTGGTATTGAAACCGATAAAAAGAAAATTTTTAATCGTGTGATGACCTTGCTGGATACCATCAAACTGCCTAGAGATTTTTATTTTAGAAAACCCAGGCAGTTATCCGGTGGCCAGAAGCAGCGCATCGGTATTGCCCGGGCATTTGCCGGAAACCCGAGTATCGTAATTGCAGATGAACCAGTGTCTGCTTTGGATGTATCCGTGGCAGCAGCTGTGACAGAGCTTTTGATGGATATCCAGCGTGAGCATAAAACCACACTGCTGTTTATCAGTCATGATCTAAGTGTTGTC
>JAOZRF010000455.1 GCA_029940245.1 Desulfobacula sp. | reverse complement strand
TGCATTTCATCACTCGAGGATGAAGTGGTTCATCATATTCATAGGCTGGAATCTCAAATGGGCATGCCACCATGCAATAACGACACCCCACACACAAATCAGAATCATACACAACGGGTCCGGCAGGCGTTTTTTTTAATGCCTTAACAAAACAGGCAGATGCGCATGCAGGCTCAAGGCAATGGTTGCATTGTTTTTTTACAAAAACTTTTTCTTTGGCCTCTTTGGCCTGAAACTGGTTGACAACGGTATATTCATAGGCCTGGGTACGCCTTTTTTTATCGAGAATATTCAAATCCTCAAAAGGTGTTTCAGGTTGGGGTAATCCATTGACTGTGTTGCAGGCCTTTTCACATTTTCTGCATCCGATACACAAGGTTACATCATGCAGAACCCCCGAGCTTTCCGGATACCCCTTGAAATGTTTGTTAGCGGCACCATAGGCTTTTGTCAGGGCACCTGTTGTGGTGACACCGATTGTTGCTCCAAGCGAGCCCAAAAACGTTCTACGAGAAATAGCCATAATTTTACCTTTATTTATATCCTATGAAATTTCTATTTCTTTTTTTCATGACATTTTACACAGTCCGTTGCTGCAACGGACTGGACGTCCATTTTCTTATGACAGGTAATACACTGACCATGATAAGCGCCCTTTAATCCGGGTCTGCCATCCACACCAGGGCCTTTTTTACTGTGGCAGGAGGCGCACCTGGGAGGTTCCAGCGTCTTTGGGCTGTTATGGTGACACCCCATACACAGCCCTGCCTGATCTGTATGAAATGCCTTTGCCATATCATTTTTCTCAACCCGCTGAAAAATAGCCTGAACCATTTTTCGGTGGGGAAACCGGGCAGGCAGATAGTCATTGGACAAGGCATCAATAACTACTTTTTCAGGGATCTTGTCTTCTTTGACAAATTTGTAACTGGAAGAACGATCAGCCAATGCTTTTTTTACAACTCCCCCGGGTTCCATGAATTGCAGCTGGGTCTGTTGCAGATTGTGGCATGCTTTACAAGAGTCGGAATTCTCCTTTTTAACAGGCGCCTGGGAATGGCAACCGGCACAATCCGAGCTTTTTGTAAATTCCTTGTGACAGCCGATACAACTCCTGGTGTTATCCTTTTTATGCATCGCCTGTTCAAGGCTGACAAATCCGCCTTTTAATTCTCCTCCGTCCGTGGTATGGCAGTCATTACATTTTTTCAATGTTTCGTGGTGACATGCTTTACAACTTTCAGTATTTGTTTCATGGAATTTATGATTAAAAGCCACACCGTTCATATAGGATTTAATCTCCTGGCTGCCAGGTGTCCAGCCTGTAATAGCAATTTCATCCGGCTGATTTCGCTTGAGTCGAGGAATATCAGAAATTTTTTTTATCTTTTGCTGCTTTTCTTTATCATGGCAGCCTTCACACGTGATGGGTCCTGCATCAATTTTTTTACTTTTCAGCGTTTGATGACATTTTACACAGGCATCGTGGGATGCTTGACCAATAGGCCTTATATCATCCTGCTTTATTGGTTTATGGCAGTACGCACAGGATTCTTCCTCCCCTTTAACATAAAATATCTCTTTTGTTTTTTCATTATATTTATGGTGACAGGCACTGCAATTATTTTTACTTGAATTATCCTGAGCCTTAATCTGACCTGAATTTTCATGTATAAAATGCAGTGATTTGTCAAACTTAATTTTTTCCCAGGAGGACGTCCCTTTAGATTTAGTGGCAGCATGGCAGGCTCTGCACTCATCAATGACGGGCCCTGCAATTTCATCAGCAGCTTTCTTCTCCAGATGGCAGGCAATACAATTGTCATGATAAAGATCCCTGGACGCTTTCTCACTGGTCCTTTTGAATTTAAAAACAAAAACATTATCTTTTTCAACATGACAACCTGAACATTTCCCATCAACTGCCTTTGTATGGAGATCATGCAAAAAACCGACAGCAGGCATCTCATTTTTGCTTAGTTCAGCCCCAAGCCGAAGATTGATACGATCCGGTCTTTTATTATCATTTGTTTTTTTAGTGCTGGATTGCCCGATTAAGGGAATCAAAATAAATAAGGCAATCATCGTAAGGATAATCAGCTGAAATGGTTTAACTTTTAACATTGTTCAATCCCCTGATTGATTTTTAAAAACTCAATTTCATTAAACCCAATCAAATTGGTGTGATAAATTCCTACTATTTTAATATGATTAAGTCAATAAAAAAAATATCCAGGCTGAAAAAAATTTAAAGTATAGTTATTTCATATACTTTCAATGAAATATGGCAGCAACCATTCAGGTGAACCATCAATAATGTTTAACAAGAAAGATAATATCCTTTTTCCCCCGGGACCAAATTGCCTTTTCTACTTGATTTTATTAGATTTTTCTGAGTATTATAAACACCTTTTAATTCAAGGCATAAACCGAATTGAATTTTTCAGCCCAATGCTGATCAGGATATAGCAAACATAGAACAGGAGGAAAGAATGGCAAAAATTGTAAATCGTGAAGAAATGGCCCAGGGGACTATTATTCTTAATGAAATAGAAGCGCCCCGCATATCACGAAAAGCAAAACCCGGTCAATTTGTGATACTTCAGGCAGATGAAACAGGAGAGCGAATCCCTTTGACCATGGCAGATACAAATCCAGACAAAGGAACAATTACCATTATTTACATGGTCGTTGGAAAATCAACGGCCCGGT
>JAOZRF010000454.1 GCA_029940245.1 Desulfobacula sp. | reverse complement strand
CTGTGACTGGATAAAACGGTTTGTAAAATTCCATAATATGTCCTCAAGGCAGGATTTTGAGAAAGGAAGATAAAATGATTTGGGCCCTGTTTTCTGCTCTTAGAAAAACAGAGCGGTTTATCACTGTCCATCTGTTGAGGAAAAGATATGAATTTATCCTACCCGGCGCAATTAAAAGATAGGGTACGGTTAAAAGATAAGGTTTTGTGAGCAAAAGGAGAACCTGATGTGTGACACCTTTGTGGCAGTTAAAAAAGCAGGACTGAAACTGACATGATTTTGAGATGGTTGTAAAAATGCCTGTCAAAACCAAATGGCCAAGACAATGATTTGCATTGTGAAAAGGAAATACTAATGGATCTGGGTTTAATTTCTTATGTGAAAGATGGAGCACAACGTTATGTAACCGGCGATATATTGCCTTTTGATCAACGAAACGAGATGTTCAAGCGCCCTTTCTGGGATCCGCAGATGGCGTTCTTGCAAGAGCAATTTTATTTTGCCACGGTTCCACCCAGGGACAAGCCTGGATACACGCTGACGGATCAGGCCCTGGTCAATGCGGCCTGGCGTCTGGAAAATGAGTATGGCCTGGGGATTCGGGGAGGGCGCATGGGCTTTTACGCCTGGGATTGGGACGGCCGATTTTCATATCCCAATGTACCTGAAGGGCTTAAAATTAATGTTGAAGATACAGGACTGACAAGTCGCCGGGTAAAAAAAGCGGCACGGCTGTTTGGTGCTGCAATGGTGGGGGTGTGCGAGCTGGATCGCCGCTGGATCTATTCGAGATCCTATAACATGACACCTGAAGGCGGTAAAGAAGGGGAAATCCATATCCCTGTAGACTTTAAATATGCTGTTGTCATTGCCGTTGAGATGGATTACGAGGGAATAAATTGTTCTCCTGCGCTTCCTGCATCAGCCGCAACAGGAACTGGCTATTCCCGGATGGTTTTTACAACGGGTCTTCTGGCACAATTTATCCGGGGACTGGGGTTTGATGCAATCCCCTGTGGCAATGATACGGCCTGCAGCATTCCCATTGCCATTGATGCGGGTCTGGGGGAAATTGCCAGAAATGGGCTTTTGATAACACCTGGATACGGCCCAAGGGTTCGCCTGGCAAAGGTTTTTACCAACCTGCCACTTTTGCCGGACAAACCAATTGAATTTGGTGTCAAGGATTTCTGCATGATCTGTGAAAAGTGTGCCAAAAAATGCCCGAGCCAGAGCATCATGTTTGGCCCTCCATCTGCTGAGCCGCACAATATTTCAAATCGCAAGGGTGTTAACACCTGGCACATCAATGCCGAGACCTGCCTTCACTATTGGGCCCGTAACGGTTGCGACTGCTCAAACTGCATTAGGACCTGCCCCTTTAATAAACCCCCGGGGCTGTTGCATGACGGGGTGCGCTGGGGGATCAAGAACACTCCTTTGCTGAACAGATTATTTCTCAAGGGCGATGATTTTTTTGGATATGGCAGCAAGGGAAATCCTGATAAATTCTGGGAAGATTAGGTAAACCTGCCTGGTTTTAAAATTACCAGGTGGGGATTTGCATATGGCGGCCTGGTCGGGCAGCAGTCACAATACATCTGATATTAACCCTTTTATCTTTTTTCAAAGTGTTACGTGCATACTGTTGATGCTTTAGTATTTCTTCTTTAACATTTTTCACTGATTTCCATTCACCTCGTTCAAAGGATTCCAGAATTTCTTGTTCATCTTTATCGAGTTTGATTTTATTCATTCTTTCCTCCTAAATATTCTCGAGTGGCCTTACGACTTGGAATTATAGTTTTTAAAATTTGCCATTTTCATCTTTGAGAAATGGAACAAGGTAGGCATAATTATTGATTTCAACCACAAGTAATTGCTGATCAGGGATTAGTCGCAGGGGACCGTGGCATCTTGCCAGAACCATGGCAACACAATCCGGCATGATCAATAAATGGCTATCAGAACAAGGGTTAATATCTGTCAAAGATCAGTGGGTGAAAATTCATTACCCGGTTACTGCCCGGTAATCTTGCTGAAACGCAAGGCTACATCCCAAGTCTGTCATATTTTCTGATGGATGCTTGTCTGAATGCCACTCAATCGCGTAGGGTAAGAGTCCTCCAGTTAACAGCCTTCCATCTTTAGGAAGTCCAAAATTCCAACTTAAAATTCCCCTATTGATTAAAATAGATTCTCCAAGTGAAAATATTGCTTGCCTGATTAATCCATCAATGTCATGAGTGTTTATAACCCAATCTACACCTTGGGAGAGGCTGTCAGCGCTGATAACAAGATGATCTATTCTGGCTTGCATATTATTCCTTGAGGAAAGAGGCGTATTAGTGCGTTTAACCCCCGGTTTATCCGGTGATTTCATACCTGAAAGTCTCTATTCTTTATCCTCATTTTTCTGTTCCAACTGCTTGATCATCCGGTCGAAGTCACTTTCAAAGAGGTGATCCTGAATGATGCGGTATCTTTCAAATTCACTATCAGCAAACACCTTCTTCAGGTGATAGTTAATGGTATGCGTCTCGACATCGTAGAGAACGCCCATCATTTTTTGGGTCAGTCAGATGTTTTCATCCGCATAAACCGCCTCAACGCCGCCCTTACCACTTGCCGCGACAAATGTCAGGTACTAAGCAGCCGATGACCGGACAATGGATGTCTTTTTCCCCCCGTGATTCGGATCTTTCAGTGCTTTGCAGAATTCAAAGAAA
>JAOZRF010000453.1 GCA_029940245.1 Desulfobacula sp. | reverse complement strand
TCAGCAAAAGGAATACCTGTCATGGTTCCTTTGACTGATTTTTCAACAAATCTTGAGGGACTTGTTGAAAAAATATCATCCAGAACCAAATTAATTTTTATCACCAATCCCTTTAATCCAACGGGCAGTACAATCACGTATAATGAATTCAATGAATTTTCACAAAAAATACCTGATGATGTTATTATTGTTGTGGATGAAGCATATATTGAATTTGTAAGAAATGATGCGGTTTATAATTCTTTACAAAATCCATTGGATGATCCAAGGGTTGTTACGCTCAGGACATTTTCCAAAGCCTACGGACTTGCCGGGTTCAGGGTGGGTTATGGCATAATGGATAGGCAAATTGCAGAAATTTTAAACAGGATAAGGCAACCGTTTAATGTAAATACTCTTGCCCAGGCTGCAGCTATTGCTGCTATTGACGACCATCAATTTTTAAACAAGAGTGTACAAACCATTCATAAAGGGCTGGATTTTTTATTTAATGAGGTTAGCAATCTTGGGATTCGTTGTTTGCCGACCCAATCCAATTTTTTTATGCTGGATATTGAAACAGATGCAACAAAGGTGTTTGAACAAATGTTGAAACTGGGTGTCATCGTAAGATCAATGAAATCTTATGGCTTTGATACCTTTTTACGAGTG
Source organism: Desulfobacula sp. (assembly GCA_029940245.1). Lineage (GTDB taxonomy): Bacteria > Desulfobacterota > Desulfobacteria > Desulfobacterales > Desulfobacteraceae > Desulfobacula. The sequence goes on along the minus strand of JAOZRF010000453.1, from coordinate 2,092 downwards.
AATACAGGTACAAAAGAAGAGAATATCGTTTTTATTGACGTGCTGAAAAAGGTTTTAAAAAAATAAGGATTTACTTATGGATACCAGAATTATTACCATTGACGGCCCTGCCGGAGCAGGCAAGACAACTGTAAGCCGGATGCTTTCAAAAAAACTTGGATGTGTTTATGTTGACACAGGAGCCTTGTACAGGGGAGTTGCCTATGAAATTCAAAAACAGGGGATTGACTGGGAAAAGGATGAAATTCTTGAGATTTTTTTAAAACATCTGGATCTTAATTTTGTAATGGAAAAGGATTTGCTTATTTTAATATCCTCGGGTCGGGATATAACAAATTTTATCCGGACACCTGAAATATCCATGCTGGCATCTGCATCCTCTGCAAAAGTACAGGTAAGAGCTGCTCTTCTGGATATTCAAAGAAATATTGCAAAAATAAAAGATGCGATTTTTGAAGGCAGGGATATGGGAACTATGGTCTTTCCTGATGCAGCACATAAATTTTTTCTTTTTGCAGATTTAAGTGTTCGTGCAAAACGGCGTTACGATGAAATGCCCGATGAAATAAAGGATATTAAACAGGTTCAAGAAGATATGAAAATAAGGGATGTAAACGATTCTCAAAGAAAAACAGCACCTCTTATGCCGGCAGAAGATGCCATAAAAATTGACTCAACATTTTTAACCATTGAACAGGTGGTTGAAAAAATGCTCAAATGCATTAACAAGGCCTGAAAAGCTTAATAATTCTGTTGATTTTATTATTTCCCTTTGATATAAAGACAAATTGTACTTGACCATATTTTGTTCTTGTGGGGAAGTATAAAATACGTTTAGGGAGAATAATATTAATGAATGACATTACTGAAGAAAATGAAAATCAAACAATGAATACTGAAATCTTAGAGAAAGAAGAAGTTACTTTAGAGAAAGAAGAAGTTACTTTAGAGAAAGAAGAAGTTACTTTATCTGAAATTACGGGTGAAGAAAGCATGGAAGATCTTTTGGATATCTATGAGTCCAGCCTTAAAAAATTTGAGGAAGGTCAGGTTGTAACCGGAACAGTCATATCTATTGCCAGGGACATGGTTCTTGTAGATGTTGGTTATAAATCTGAGGGACAGATCTCCATTCGGGAATTCATTGATGAAAAAGGCAATGTAAATGTTAAAGTCAACGATCAATTTGAGGTAATGATTGAAGTGTGGGATGAAGAAGAAGAAACTGTTCTTCTGTCACATGAAAAAGCTAAAAAAGTCAAAGTCTGGGATGCAATTAAAGACATTTACGATGCAGATGGAACTATTGAAGGAGTCATTACCAGCAGGGTTAAGGGTGGCTTTTCAGTTGACATAGGGCTTCTTGGGTTTCTTCCAGGATCACAGGCAGATCTTCGACCCATCCGGAACATGGATGAAATGGTTAATAAGACCTATACATTTAAAATTCTTAAGTATAACAAGAAAAGAAACAATATCGTCCTTTCAAGACGGGTTCTTCTTGAAGCAGATCGGGATAAACTTAGAACGACAACGCTTAAAGCCATTGAAGATGGTAAAGTTATGGAAGGTATTGTTAAAAATATAACTGAATACGGCGTATTTGTAGACCTTGGCGGTGTTGATGGTCTTCTCCACATAACCGATATCTCATGGGGCAGGGTTAAGCATCCTTCTGAACTTTTTTCCATTGGAGATAAAATTAATGTCAAGATTCTTTCTTTTGATTTTGAAAAAGAGAGAGTATCACTGGGTATGAAACAATTGACACCGGATCCTTGGACAACTGCCGTTGAAAAGTACCCGGTTGGCTCAAAAATACTCGGCAGTGTAGTCAGCCTGACCGATTATGGTGCATTTATAGAACTTGAAGAAGGGGTTGAAGGACTCATCCATGTGTCTGAAATGTCCTGGACCAGAAAAATTCGTCATCCGTCTCAAATGGTAACGGTTGGGGAAAAAGTAGAAGCCGTTGTGCTTGATCTGAAACCTGATAACAGAAGAATTTCACTGGGAATCAAGCAGACCGTGGATAATCCATGGGAAGTTATCTCTCAAAAATATCCGGTTGGAACTATTATTGAGGGTAAAA
>JAOZRF010000065.1 GCA_029940245.1 Desulfobacula sp. | reverse complement strand
ATCCTGGCAGAACGATTAAAAAAACAAAAGTAGTGCCATAATGAAGATCTAAAAAGTATAACATACTGTAATTATAGCCTATATTAGTTTTCATTCGAAAAGATGGGTTAGAACAACCACGGCACTCTGAGAACAGCGCAAATGAAATCTTTCTTGTGGTTCTCTTATTTTTTTTAAAAAAATCTTATGAAACCCCTGGCGATTCTGTCAATGGACTTAATGGGGACATCAATTTTTCTTTAAGGCCTGACAGGCGCAAAGCGGTTTTGTTATTATTCAAGGCCATCTTAAGGGCTTTGGAGGACCCGACAATGATGACCAGATGTTTTCCCCGGGTCATGGCCGTATATAAAAGGTTTCTTTGCAAAAGGGGGAAATGGGCTGTGGTAAGTGCTATAATGACGGCGCTGTACTCGCTGCCCTGGGATTTGTGGACGGATATGGTATATGCCAGGGTCAGTTCATCCAGTTCCAGAATATCATATTCTACAATGCGGCCATAGTAATTCACCAGAACCTTGTTTTCCGTTTTAATGATCTCATGAACAATACCGATGTCCCCGTTAAACACATCTTTTTCATAATTGTTTTTCAAGTGCATGACCTTGTCATTGGGTTTAAACAGGATATCCCTGGACATAAGGCCTCCTTCAGACGGATTTAATACCTTTTGAAGCTGCTGGTTCAAATTAATGGTACCGGCTTCTCCCCTGTGCATGGGTGTTAAGACCTGTATTTCATCAATATGAGGGAATGCATCGGGGATTCTTTTTGAACACAGTTCAAGGATGGTTTCCACTACTTTTTCAGGTGTCTGGTTTTCAATAAAATAAAATTCTGACAATTCGCCGGCCTCAGCCTTTTGAAAATCCGGCATTTCTCCGTTCCGGATACTGTGGGCATACATGATAATAGGACTTTTTTTTGCCTGCCTGAATATATTTGTTAAAGAAAAGACTTTTACGCGTTTAGATTCGATAATATCAGACAATATATTACCCGGTCCCACGGAAGGAAGCTGGAATGTATCCCCCACAAGGATCAGGGCGGCACTTACGGGCATGGCTTCAATGAGCCGGTACATGAGAAGGGTATCCACCATTGAGGCTTCATCCACGATAAATATATCCAGCTCAAGGGGATGGGCCAAATTTTTTTCAAAGGTCTGGTTTTCATAATCAAATCCCAAAAGCTTGTGCAGGGTAAAAGCCTTTTCACCGGTCACCTCTGAAAGACGTCTGGCCGCTCTTCCCGTGGGGGCACTTAAGGTAACCTTTTGATTTTGCAGTTTAAAGACTTCACATAATGCCCGTATCAGTGTTGTTTTACCCGTTCCAGGTCCCCCTGTGATCACAACAATTTTTTCAAGCAGCACATTGTTGACAACCCTTAATTGCTCTCTGGATAATTTTATGGCAAGTTTTGAGAGAACTTCTTCAAGTATTTTATTCTTGCTGATGTTAAGAGGTATGACAGGCATGGATAAAATGGCTTTCATCCTTGATGCAATGATAGATTCAGCCTTGTACAGCCTTGAAAGGTAAATTTTTGTTTCGTCTTCACAGGTTTCTGTTTTGACTTCAGCAAGATCGATCAATTGTTCCAGAGCGATTTCAAACCTATCCGGATCTATGCCGGACAGTCTTGAACAGAACAGGAGTACTTTTTTTTTAACTCCATAGACATGGCCATCCTGTTCAAAAGATAATAAACAATGTATCAGGCATGCCTGAAGGCGGTTTTCATCATCTTTTTTCACACCCGCGTTCATGGCAATCATATCTGCTATGGGAAACCCGATACCGGGCATATCCTTTGCAATGGCATAAGGGTTTTTCTGTAAAATATTCAGGGTCTGGGAACCATAAATCTGGAGAATAGTGGCAGCATGATACACACCCACATTATTTTCCTGGAGGAACTGCATGACCCTTCTGACGTTATGGTGCTTGTTCCAGGTTTCCTCAATCAGTTTTTTTTTGGCCTCTCCTATTCCATGGATACGCTTTAGCTTATCCGGCTCGTTTTCAATGATATCCAGGGTTTTTTCTTTAAAATGATCCACTATTTTATCGGCCAGGGACTTGCCGATGCCTTTAATAATTCCTGAACCAAGATATTTGCGAATGCCCGATACAGTGGCAGGCAAAACAACTTTATAAATCCGGGCTTTAAACTGGTCCCCATATCTGGGGTGGGTGATCCATTTTCCTGAGACCTCAAGGCTTTCACCTTCAAATACCCCGGCAAGATGCCCCACAATGGTGACAGGGTCATTGATTTTAGCAATCCGAAGTTTGGCTATGGTATAATGGTTATCCGGGTTCTGAAAGGTGAGTTTTTCTATAATGCCTTTAATCGTGATCATTTAATGTTTCACGCTATTGATGATCCAGAGGGCTGCTTCATAAAGATCTGTACCAATAAAGTCAGGGATGATGTCTTTTTTAAAAAGCTGCTGCCGGGCATTTAAGCCATTTCCCGTTTTGACAAGCAATGCTTTTGAACACCCGGCATTGCGGGCACATTCAATATCTTTGGCACTGTCGCCTACCATAAAGGAGTTATCAAGGTCAATCCCGTATTTTTTTTGGCCCGCAAGGATAAGTCCGGGGTTTGGTTTTCTACAGGAACAATTGTCCTGGGGAGTATGGGGGCAGTAAAAAATATCCAGGATGTCTCCACCCGCGTTTTTGATACCTTCCATCATTTTATTAAAAATACCTTCCAATGTTTTCCGGCTGATCATGTTTCTGCCGATCAAAGACTGGTTGGTGATCACAATGACCTTAAACCCATTTTGGGTAAGAAGGGCAATAGCCTCAGGGCTTTTCGGGATAAACTCAAACTCTGACTCATTTTTAATATATTTGGGAGAGTCCACATTAATAACCCCGTCCCGGTCCAGAAAAACAATATATTCCATAATTTTTTCTTTATTCTGCAACGATAAAGACATTGTGAAAGCCTTGTGCAATTAATTTTTCACTATATACTTCAGCATCTTTTAAATTGATAAACCGGCCGATTCTCACCCGGTAAAAACTCCCGCGGTCATCCGTAAATAGTGTAATATGAGCATTGTGATACTGTTTTGATAATTTATGCTGATATTTTTCTGCATTTGTTTTGACCTGGAATGCCCCAACCTGTATCGTAAAATTGCCTTTCAAGTAATCAATGGGTTTAAACGCGATGGGATTTCTTGTTTTCCTGGAATATGAGGTGGCTTTTCCAAGGGCAGTTACCCGTACTTCTCCAATCCCGGCGCCTATTATTCCAATACGTTTTGCCCCTTTGTAAGACAGATCTATGATCCTGCCTGTGACAAAAGGGCCACGATCATTTATCCTGACTACAATCTTTCGATCGTTTTTAAGGTTATGAACATTGACCCAGGTATTCATGGGCAGGGTTTTGTGCGCAGCCGTCATGGCATACATATTGTAAGTTTCACCATTGGATGTTTTCCTTCCATGAAATTTTTGTCCATACCAGGAGGCAATTCCAGACTGGACAAATCCCTCGGAGCTGACAATCGGGGTATACTGAACCCCTGCTATTTTATAGGGTTTCTGGGTTGCATGCATTTTTTGATCAGGGGATGGCAAACGACTGATTTTATCGGTTGATGATTCAGAGGATTTTGGTGGTGGGATATGTACTGTATCATGGCGGCCGTTTTGAATTGAGCATCCGAAAAAAATTAATAAGAACAATATCAGGATATAAGATCTGAAATTCAAAAAAATACTCCGTAATCTATAGTATTATCAGTCAAGGGATAATTCTAATACACCTTCCATTTTATCAGCAAAGTAAAATTCAATGGAATTTTTTATATGATCCGGCACATCCTCCATATCTTTTTGATTCCATAGCGGTAGAATAATTTTTTTAATTCCCGCCCTGTGTGCGGCAATCACTTTTTCCTTGACCCCACCCACGGGCAGAACCGCTCCTCTCAGGGTAATTTCACCACTCATGGCCAGACGTTTTTTCACAAGTCGTCCTGTCATCAATGATGTCAAACAGGTCAGCATGGCTATCCCGGCAGAAGGTCCGTCCTTTGGTATAGACCCTTCAGGCACATGGATATGAATATCATGATGATTGAAAAAATCGTCATCCACGTTTAATTTTTTTGCGTTGGCCCGGATAAAACTTAAGGCAGTACTTGCAGATTCTTTCATGATATCCCCAAGCTGCCCTGTTAAGGTAAGGCCTTTTCCCCCTTTCATGGCAACAGCCTCTATAAAAAGGATCTCTCCGCCGTATGGAGTCCAGGCAAGCCCAATGACAACCCCGGGGTTTTCAATCTTCAATGCAAGATCCGGCATATTTGACACCGGGCCCAGATATTCATGCAGATTTTTTTGACCAACAACAATATTCCCGGCTTTTTTTTCGGCAATCTTGCTTGCAACACCTCTACAAACCGATCCAATCTGCCGTTCAAGGTTTCGCAAACCCGCTTCCCGTGTATATCCTGAAATAATTTTGTTTATCGCGCCAAAGGTAATTTTAACCTGGGTTGAGTTAAGACCATTGGCTTCCCTTTGTTTTGGAATTAAATACCGGGTGGCAATTTTTAATTTTTCTTCTAACGTATAACCGTTGAGCTCCAGGACCTCCATCCTGTCCAGAAGTGGTGCAGGGATCGTATGAAGTACATTTGCCGTTGTTAAAAACATCACATCAGACAGATCAAAGGGCAAATCCAGGTAATGATCAGAAAATGAAAAATTCTGCTCCGGGTCCAGTACTTCCAGAAGCGCAGACGAAGGGTCTCCATGATAGGAAGAGTTCACCTTGTCAATCTCATCCAGCATGAACACGGGATTTTTGGTGCCGGCTTGTCTCAAACACTGGATAATTCTTCCTGGAAGCGCACCAACATAGGTTCTTCTATGGCCCCGGATTTCAGCTTCATCCCGAATACCTCCCAGGGCAATTCTGACAAATTCTCTGCCCAGGGCTTTTGCAATAGATCTTCCAAGGGATGTTTTTCCAGTCCCTGGAGGGCCTGTAAAACAAATAATCGGGCCTTTGGAATCGTTTTTTAATTGACGAACAGCCAGATATTCAAGGATTCTTTTTTTTGGTTTTCCAAGGCCATAATGGTCATTATTTAATATTTTTCTTGCCGCTTTAATATCCAGCTTATCCTCAGAACGGACATTCCAGGGCAGGGATGTCAGCCAGTCAAGATAGGTTGATGCCACCACATATTCTGAAGATGACGGATGCATCCGTGACAGGCGCTGCAATTCCCTATTGCCTTCTTTTTGTGCTTCTTCAGACAAGCCTTTTTCTTCAATTTTAAGCTGGTATTCTTTTATTTCAACACTTTCATTTTCGGTCTCACCCAGTTCTTCTTTAATGGCTTTCATCTGTTGATGAAGATAATATTCCCGCTGGCGCTTATCCATATCTTCTTTTACCTGGGTCTGTATCTTGGAGCCCATTTCCAGAATTTCCAATTGATCATTGACAAGCCGGGTTACTTTTTTTAAACGTTTATTAACATCCAGAAGTTCGATAACCTTTTGTTTCTCCAAGATGGGTGCATTGATGGTGGATGCCACCATATCTGCCAGAACATTGGGTTCCTGCAATGATTTTATCATATGGCCCATTTCTGAGGGAAGGCCGGGGGAAAGTTCGATAACTTTCTCATATTGTTCAACAATATTGGCCATCAATGCCCGGTTTTCTTTGTTCCGGCCGGTATTTTTATTTTCCAGGACATCAATTTGTGCCTGTATATATTTTTTGTCCAGGAGGAATTTTTTGACCTTAAAACGGTCTAAGCCCTGTATTAAAAGCTGGGCTTTGTCATTTTCCATTTTGGACATTTTTAAAATAATGGCTATTGTGCCGATCATGTGGAGATCATTTGCCGTGTGTCTGGAATCAATATCAGATCGTTTGGATAAAAGCAGTCCCAGCATCCTGTTCCCGGACATGGCTTCGTCAATCAGCTCCACGGCTTCATTTTGAATCAATACAAGCGGCAGTACCATTTTGGGGAAAAGAGTGGTATCAACAATGGGAAGAATGGGTATGATGTCGGGAATACTGTCTGAAGTTATATTGTTTGAATGAGCTTTACGTTCATCCATTATTATGGGGCTCCTTTTGGGATCTATGGCTTAAATGAAATCAATGGAAACATTTCTGGCGCCCTCAATTTTTTTAGTGAAAAATTTCCCCATGGTAAGTTCTAAAAATCCATTGGAAAAAGAGGCAGATACTCTTTCAACATCAATAATAGTGGGCAGGTACAAAATACGTTCAAACTGACCGAATTGTATTTCTGCAAGTCTGTATGTGGCTGTGGGATCAGGATGGCACCCTTTTCTACTTCCTGAAATTTTAACGGCTTTGTTGCTGACTTCAATAACAAGATCTTTTTTTTCTACACCTGCAATTTCAACCTGGATAATAATTTCATTTCTTGTCTCAAGTATATCCATCTGAGGTTTCCAGATTCGTTTTGAAAAACAGAACAGGGGATTGACGGATTGAAACATTCCTTCAAAAGATTTTTCTTCAGTGGTTTGTGTTTTAATATTATTTCCAAACCGTATTTTTATAGGTTGCATATTAAACTCCTGATGATGCCGGTGAATCAATCATCTGATAATTTAATTAAAATACCATTTGACTCAGATATTGTAAAGCTGTATTCAAAATACTGTTTCAGCGCGTTTTATAATTCCAATTTTATAATATTAAAATAAAAAATGAATGATACGTCAAAATAAAAATATTGTCCGGCCAAAATATTGTCCGGCCAATTATTTTACAGTCAAATATATTACAACTGTGATAAGCGGCCTGGCTTTGACCCTGTCTTTTCCTGAAGCAAATTTATCGTACCTGGCTTTTTTTGCCCTGGTCCCCTGGCTTATGTCCTTACGGTCAATGACATCAAAAGAATCCTTTTACTATGGTTTTATCTTAGGGCTTGTCCATTTTTTCACCCTGATTTACTGGATTGCCCCGACTTTACATGAATATGGCGGTCTTCATTTGATTCTTGCCGTTTCCACACTCATTCTCCTATGTGTTTATCTTTCGCTTTATCCTGCGATTTTTGCCTTTATTTTAAAACAGATGGATGCTGATTCCTGGTTTGCACCACTGGCTGCTGCCTGTCTTTGGACCGGGCTTGAATATATCAGGACCTATGCTTTTACAGGCTTTTCCTGGGGGGCTCTGGGCTACAGCCAGTATGAAAACCTGTTATTGATTCAGATTGCCGATTTTTCAGGAGTTTACGGGGTGTCATTTCTCATTGTTCTGATAAATTATCTTTTGACGTCCCTGGGGTTGTCCCTTAACAAGGGGCTGCACAAAAAACATGTCTTACCCATCATATATACCGTCATCCTGTTCTCCGGCGCTATTTTTTACGGAGATCAAAAAATTAATACTTTAAATTCTCAAATTAAAACAGCAAAAAAAACAATCATAATGCTTGTTCAGGGAAATATTAAGCAGGACTTAAAATGGAGTGACCAGTTTAAGAGCCAGACCCTGAAAAAATATATTCATCTTTCCCAGGGCGAATTTGAAAAGGCCGGACCGCTAAAAAAGCCTGACCTTGTAATTTGGCCGGAAACCGCACTGCCTTTTTATTACGGGTTTGATAAAAATCCGTCAAACCAGGTGGATCAATGTGTAATGGCATTAAAAACAAATTTTTTAATTGGAAGCCCGGCATTTAAAACAGAGGAAAATCAGACAAAATTTTATAACCGTGCTTACATGTTAAACCGGTTTTCCATTATTACAGGAACCTATGATAAGACTCATCTTGTACCATTTGGAGAATATGTGCCTTTTGGAGCGTATCTGACATTTTTAGGAAAGCTGACTGCCCAGGCAGGGGATTTTTCCTCCGGCGATAAAACATTTAACCCCCTTAAATTCAATGACCATCACCTGAAGGTCACAAGCAACCTGAAGGTCACAAGCAAAACAGGGGTGCTCATTTGCTTTGAAGTTCTGTTTCCCTCCATTGCATCCAGATTTGTAAAAAACGGGGCTGATATTCTCACCACCATTACCAATGATGCCTGGTTTGGTCATACATCGGCAGCGCTCCAGCATTTTTCCATTGCTGTATTCAGGGCAGTTGAAAATAGAAGAACCATGGCAAGGGCGGCAAATACCGGTATTTCAGGATTTATTGATCCTAAGGGAGAAATTCTTGAAACAACACAATTGTTCACTGATCAAGCAATCACACGACAGGTCCCCTGCCTGGATCAGATCAGTTTTTATACAAAATATGGGGATATTTTCGCCATTGGTTCAATCGTTGCAATCTGCATGCTTTTTATGGTAAAAGGGGTCAGAAAAAAAATTTGGAATACAGTTTAGGAGAAATAAAATGAGTATAGAATTAAAACAAAATATCCAAACCATATATGCCAGAGCCGACCAGCTTAAGGAGTATCTTTGACCTGCCGGTAAAACAAAAACGCCTTCGTGAACTTGAACTCATTATTTCCAGGGAAGATTTATGGGAAGATGCAGACAAAGCAACCATTCTTTTCAAAGAAAGAACTTATATTTTAAATCTTCTGGAAACCTGGGAAGGTATTTATAAAGAAATTGAAGATGCAGAAGTCCTTTTAGAACTTGCCATTGAAGAGTCGGATAAAGAGAGTGAAAATGAAGTGGCCACTCTTTTATTCAACATCGAAAAAAAAATAAAAAAATTTTCAATCCAGGTTACCCTTGACGGTGAAGACGATGCAAGGGATGCTCTTGTTTCCATTAATGCCGGTGCCGGAGGTACAGATTCCCAGGATTGGGCGGAAATGCTGTTTCGCATGTACACAAGATGGGTTGATAAAAAAGGATATAAGCTTCAGATTATTGACTATCAGCCAGGGGAAGAAGCCGGAATTAAAGGGGTAACCTTCAGGGTTTCAGGCGTTAATTGTTATGGGTATATGAAGGTTGAATCCGGGGTTCACCGCCTTGTGAGGATTTCACCTTATAACGCAAGTGGAAAACGCCATACATCATTTGCTTCTGTATTTGTCTATCCTGAAATAAAAGATGAAATTAAAATCGACATTGAAGAGACGGATCTGAGGATTGATGTATACAGGGCCAGCGGAGCCGGTGGACAGCATGTGAACAAAACAAGCAGTGCAGTGAGAATCACCCATCTTCCCACGGGTGTGGTGGCCCAGTGCCAGCAGGAATCCTCCCAGTATCGCAACAAAGAGATCGCCTTTAAGGTTTTAAAATCAAGGCTGTATCAGCTTGAAAAGGACAGCCGGGATAAAAAAATGCAAACCCTTCATGACGGCAAAGATGATATCGCCTGGGGAAGCCAGATCAGATCCTATGTTCTTCATCCCTACCAGCTGGTTAAAGATCATCGAACAGATTTTGAAATGGGAGATGTGGACAGGGTCCTGGATGGAGACCTGGACCCGTTTATCGAAGGTGTTTTACTCTCATAAAAAATGAATCCTCTTGCCATCATTGAAAAATTTTATACCAGGGGTACAAAATCTTACCGGATTCTTGTTGAACACAGCCGGATTGTTGCTGAAAAAAGTCTTGAGATTGCCCGCAGTCAGATGCACTTAAACCCTGATCTTGAGTTTATTGAAAAGGCTGCCATGCTTCATGATATCGGCATTTTTATGACCCGGGCAAAAGCCATTGGCTGTACTGGCGAAAAACCTTATATCTGTCACGGATATCTTGGGAAAAAACTTCTGGATGAACAGGGCCTTCTTCCTGAATACGGACTTGTCTGTGAACGGCATACGGGTGCTGGAATTACACGAGAAAATATTCTTTCAAACCATATTTTGCTGCCTCAAAGAGATATGGTTCCCAAAAGCCTTGAAGAAAAAATTATCTGTGTTGCAGATAAATATCACTCTAAAAATCCAAAATATGCAGACAAAAAAATAACCACCTCTCAAATTATTGATAAGCTTGGGAAAATAAATAAAGATCATGCAAAAAGATTTTCAATCTGGGCTGACGAATTCAACCTGTAATCAGCAGTACATATAACCTTATATGAAAGAAATAAAATTTTTATAAAAGAATATTTTATGTGCCGGGAAAAAACCAAAAATGATTATCACAACTAGCCATGGGAAAACCATAGATACTGCAAAAGATTTAACCTCTGAAGAACGCCATATCCTGCAAAAACTCTTTGCCTGGAAGGCTGTTGCCGATTCTTTGACCCAGTTTAGAGAAATAAAGGACCGGGCAATGAAAATGGGCTGGAATAATTCCGGCCCTGTTCGAGAAAGCCGTACCCTAAAAATTATCATCCAACACCTGGAAAAAGAACTTATCCTGCGGCTGAAAAATAAACAAA
>JAOZRF010000452.1 GCA_029940245.1 Desulfobacula sp. | reverse complement strand
TCTCTTTTTGGCCCAACCATTGAAACCGGGACTGCCATGCAGGACTATATCACTCAAGGAATTGACCTTGCATTGAGTCACCGCATCGCAGGCCTTGTGACCTGTCCCATAACAAAAACTGCCTTAAAACTTGCCGGGTCTCAATTTCATGGGCATACAGAACTTCTGGCCAATAGAACAAAAACACAAAATTATGCCATGATGCTGTCCGGCAAAAAGCTTAAGGTTATTCTGGTTACGATTCATATTCCACTCTCCCAGGTATCAGCTATTTTGACCTGTGAAGATATTATTAAAAAAATAAAATTAACCCATACCTCTTTAAAAAAACGATTTAATGTCAAAATGCCCAGGATTGCAGTTGCAGGCCTAAACCCACATGCAGGGGAATCATCCATGTTTGGGCGGGAGGAAGAAGATATTATTGCACCTGCTGTCCTGTATGCAAAAAAAAAGGGGATAAACGTCTCTGGACCCCTGCCACCGGATACAGTGTTTTATCAGGCAGTTAGCAAAAAGTATGATGCAGTGGTCTGCATGTATCATGACCAGGGTCTTATTCCATTCAAGCTCACCCATTTTAAGGACGGTGTAAATACAACATTAGGCCTTCCCATTATCCGAACCTCTGTGGATCACGGAACAGCCTATGACATAGCCTGGCAAGGAACTGCAGACCCTTCAAGCCTGACAGAAGCCATTAAAATGGCAGCATTCCAGACCAGGAATGAAAATACCTCACAAAAAAAAACAAGGATAAATGGATAAAAATAAAATTATCATTGAGGGTGCCCGGGAACATAACCTTAAAAATATTAATGTTGAAATACCCAGGAACAGCTTGACGGTTATTACCGGACTTTCAGGCTCTGGAAAATCAACTCTTGCCTTTGATACATTGTATGCAGAAGGCCAACGACGATATGTTGAGTCCCTTTCAACCTATGCCAGACAATTTTTGGGACAGATGGACAAACCAGATGTGGATTCGATTATCGGGCTTAGCCCTGCTATTGCCATTGAACAGAAAACTGCCAGCCACAACCCCAGGTCCACTGTTGGTACTGTAACTGAAATTTATGATTATCTTAGACTATTATTTGCAAGAATTGGCATCCCTTATTGTTATAAATGCGGATTGCCGATTTCTTCCATGTCCATTGATCAAATTACTGACAGGGTAATGGCTATTGATAAAAAATCAAAGATAATAATTCTTGCACCGTTAATCACTGGACAAAAAGGCTCCCATGAAAAATTATTTGCAAAAATCAAAAAAGATGGCTTTGCCAGGGTCAGAGTGGATAATGAAATCTATTTAATAGATGATCTTGTGCCTTTGGAAAAAAATAAAAACCATACCATAGATGCAGTTATAGATCGACTGGTCATTAAAGAAGGCATTGAAAAACGTCTGTCTGATTCACTGGAACTTGCCCTTTCATTATCATCAGGACTTGTAATCCTGATGGATCTAACCCATAATAAAGAAATCCTTTTCAGTGAAAAAGCATCCTGTGTACGTTGCAAGCTCAGCTATCCTGAATTTACACCTTCATCTTTTTCATTTAACTCTCCCCAGGGGGCATGTAAAAAATGCGGCGGCCTGGGATCAGTCACGGCATTTGACCCGGACCTGATTGTTCCAGATCCAACGCTTTCATTAAGGCAGGGTGCTGTTTTACCATGGGAAAACAAGGATTCCGTTCAATTTATGGAATTTTTGGATGCCCTGGTTACCCATTATAAAGAAGATATTTATACACCCTTTAAAAATCTGTCACCAAAATTTCAACAGGTTATTCTCCATGGATCAAACAAAGAAGAAATTTCTTTTTATATTGAAAAAATGGGAAAAAAAATTATCTATAAAAAACCCTTTGAAGGTGTGATTCCAAATCTTCAAAGACGGTATCATGAAACTGACTCCACCTATATGAGAGAACAAATAAAAAAATTCATGGATTTTAAAACCTGTTCTGCCTGTAATGGATCAAGGCTTAACAGGGCATCCGGATCTGTCAGGGTCGGGGATAAAACCATCTGGGAAATTACCCGTCTTTCCATACAAAATTGTATCCAGTATATTTCATTGTTACATCTTTTGAATAAAGAAAAAATTATCTCGGCCGGAATTATTAAAGAGCTTGTACAACGAATGGAATTTTTAGAAAATGTTGGCCTTGATTACCTTACCCTTGGCAGATCGGCTGCAACTCTGTCCGGTGGGGAAAGCCAGAGAATCCGTCTTGCCACCCAGATCGGATCTAAACTGACAGGGGTTCTTTATGTGCTGGATGAGCCCAGTATAGGCCTGCACCAAAAGGACAACGCAAGGTTATTAACCACATTAATGAATCTTCGAGATCTTGGCAATACGGTACTGGTTGTTGAACATGATGAAGAAACGATTCTGTCCTCTGATCATGTCATTGATATAGGGCCGGCAGCAGGAACAAATGGAGGCGAGGTTGTTTTTTCAGGTACTCCTGAAAAACTTATAAAAAGTGAAACTTCCTTAACCGGTCTTTATTTATCCGGTAAAAAATACATTCAAATCCCTGAAAAAAGAAGAACTGGTAATGGAAAGTCATTAATTATTTATCAGGCAAGTTCAAATAATCTTAAAAATATTGATGTCTCTTTTCCGCTAGGGTGTTTTACATGTGTCACCGGTGTTTCAGGCTCGGGAAAATCAAGTCTTGTTTTATCCACCCTTTATCCGATTCTTGCAAATCAGATTAATCGTTCAAG
>JAOZRF010000451.1 GCA_029940245.1 Desulfobacula sp. | reverse complement strand
CTGTTTGGCAGATGGAATGATGATGAGTTCAAAAAAATAAATGATTCAATAACCACTCAACGCCAAATTGACCAGGAACTCTGGAAATGAAAAAAGTATTAATCGACACCAATATTTATTCATTGGCCATGAAGGGTGATGGCAATGTTGTCGATGCCTTGAGAAAAATTGATCAGATTGGTTTTGCAGCCATTAGTGTGGGGGAGCTTTATTCTGGTTTTAAAGGCGGCAACCGGGAAACAACAAACAGGGAAGAACTTAATGTTTTTCTGGATTCTCCAAGAGTCGTAGTTCACACCATTGATGTAGAGACTGCTGATTTCTATGCTTCAATACTTAATAATCTGAAAGTTGCGGGCACACCCATTCCAACAAACGATATATGGATTGCGGCACTCGCTTTTCAACATGGATACATAATATTTACAAAAGACAGGCATTTCAATTTGATTCCCGGATTGACACAGCTTTGATTTTGTCCAACCCCTAAGCCCTAAAAACTTAAATCTTAAAACCTAAATCTTCTTATGCTACTAAACAAAATAATAATAACAATCACCCTCATCCTGCTTCTAATCCCAGGCCTATTAAAAACCTCCCAAGCATGGGAATCCAACAGCCAGGCCCTGGGATCACTCCAGTCGTATACGGGCATATTACAGATGCCCACAGCCCGGGTCAAAAAAGACTGGACCCTCCGGCTGAAATTTGGCGATGCAGATCCCTGGTCCTATTATGGCGGTGCCATCGGAATATTTGACATCTTTGAATTCCACGGCCAGTTTACAAGGACAGACACCATCATTGCCTTTCCCGGGTACGACTATGGCGCCACCAAAGACAGGAGTGCGGGCATGCGGGCCGTCCTGATAAAAGAAAATGAATTTTTTCCCCAGATATCAGCCGGATTTTATGATGCAATCGGAAATGGACATTTATCATCCCGGTATTTAACGGCATCAAAAATGTTTGGTAATTTTGATGTGACAATCGGCCTTGGCCAGGGAATTCTTGCCGGTGAATACACAGCATCCGGAGCCGATACAGGCGAAACATTTCTCACATCAGATCCCTTTAGAACAACAAAATTATTTGGCGGCATTGAATGGCATCTGAATCCCGACCTTACCCTGTCAGCAGAATATTCATCCATTGACAGGGCCAATATGTATGGCTACAGGCGTGGCGGAACGATCCTCAAGGACGACGATTCATCCATTCCCTTTAATATCGGCATTAAATATAAACTGACCGACAATATCCACGCCACGGCAGCTTTGTTACGAGGGGACACCATTGCAGGCTCCATTGACTTTGAATTTCCCTTAAAATCCGAAGGCATGCTTGCCTGGGAAAAAGCAAAACCCTTTAGCCCGGGAGAAAAACTCAAATGGGATGCGCAGGCATCTGATAATGAACGCCTTTCTGCCCTCATTGCAGAACAGGTAAAAAACCAGGGCTTTATAAATGTCTCTGCATCCTGCAATGATGATTCCCTTTGGATTGAATATGAAAATAATCTCCATCTGTCCGATGCAAGATCCCTGGGTCATGTGGCCACGATCTGTGATCAGGTGCTGCCCTCACGCATCACAAAATTCTATCTGAATATAAAGCAAGGCATCACCGTCATCCAAAGCCTTAAAACCTCAAGAAGCGCATTTAAGTCTTTTATGGAATCCAACCTTGACAAAGAAGGATTTTTGACCTTTTCTGATCTTAATCTTTACAAAGAGGAAAACTGGAAACTTTTTCAACAGGATTCTTCCCCCTCAAAAATGCTTTATGAGCCCGACAACCGCTTTTCTTTCAGCATCGACCCCAAAATAAGAACATTTTTAAACAACAAAACAGGCTTTTTCAAGCACAAGGGGCTGCTTAGGGTAAAAGCCGCATACAGACCCTGGTATGGCGGCAATCTCCTTGGCGAGCTTGAATACACCCTGTTTAACCAATATGATGATGTGGACTTTTTTGCCCAGGAAAAAGAAAATGCCGTCAGAACAGATCTTCTTGACTATGAAGCAGAATCAAACATCAGGATCTCCATGCTGGCCCTGGAGCAGAAAGTCAATCTTCCCTTATCTGTCCAGGGTAGGTTCAGTGCAGGAATATTTGAATCTGCCTATGCCGGATTTGGCGCAGAAGTATTCCGGTATTTTAACAATGGCCTCTGGGGAGCTGGATTTGAATCGGAACTGGTGCGCAAACGAGACCCAAATAATAATTTTCAATTAAGAGATGATCCTGACAAATGGTATTCCACTGCATTCTTTAATCTCTATGCACAGATTTTACCCTCCCAGGGCATTGAAGCAGGACTCACACTGGGACGGTTCCTGGCAGGAGACACGGGATTCCAGATAGACCTGAGACGGTCATTCAAGTATTTCACAATTGGTGCCTGGTACAGCCGAACAAATACAGATATCTTTACATCTTCGAAAAACAGGGGCGCGGATCAAAAGGGGGTCTATATCAGCTTCCCATTCTCCATCTTCCAGTCCAATGATAAACCCGGTCACTTCAATTATGCAATAACGGGCTTTACCAATGACACCGCTGCCAAGGTACGCCAGCCGGATCACCTCTACCCCATGGACCCCTGGTCAACCCCTAACCACACAAAAGCAACCCTCAACGACATGAGGAAATATTAATTTATCGGGATTTATCTGTGTCTGACCCCGTTAAAAGTTAGCACTGTCCACGGCCGGGTGGTGGGCCTGGCGTGACAACCGCAAACGCAATGCCC
>JAOZRF010000450.1 GCA_029940245.1 Desulfobacula sp. | reverse complement strand
GGCCAAAACCTGCCGGGGCTGCGATCTGGCAAAAGTCTGTTCAGGTTATTTAAAAGGCATGGTCAAATATCATACGGGCAGCTTTCAAGGTCACCAAAGAGAATGCGATCTGGCAAAAGCTGTATTTTATAAATATTCAACTCTTTTAAATGACCTGAAAACCAAAAAAAGCACCCGAAAAATCACCCTTATCAATACAAACCTGCTTGAAACACCCCTTATTCATTCCAGGCATTTAAAAATTGAGCACCAAGGGCATATCTGTCAAATTGTTCACAATTTAAGCGGCTATGCCATCAGTGCTTCAAAAGACATGCTTGAATTTATGGATTCATTTAAACAGCCAAGAGCTCCCTGTGATGCTTTAAAAATTTACAATATTCCTGACATCACAAGGATCATTCAGGTATTGGTAAAAAATAGTATGTTGCTTGATCTCTCAACAGATGAAGAACTTGCATTTCTTAAAGAAAAAACATCTGATTTCTCCAAAAACAGAATTGATACCACAAACTGCATTTGTTTTTACCCCATAAGTCACACCGGAACCGCCCAAAAATTTGTTCACGCCATTGAACTTTTGTATCTGAATCTGAGCAAAAAATTTAACCCTTTGCGCCAACGGCTGCTTATTTATCTTTGCCAGGACAGAAAAGAATTGGCTGGATTCTGGTTTGAACCCTTGATCCCACCATGGATAAAGGCCTTTGTCGCATGCCGACGTATCCTGGTGGCAGATATCAATAAATTTGAAATTATTGATGACCAGGGATTTAAACAGGGAATGTCCCATGAAATAACCCATATCCTTTTGAGTGATTTTAATGTGAAGCTTCCAGTATGGCTGGAAGAAGGCTTATGTGAATATTTTTCAAAACCAGACCCGACTGAAGCTCTCCTGGCCCTTATGAAAAAAAAGCAATTATTATCATTTAAAAAGATGGAATCACGAACCATGCACACCCTTTTGGATATTGACAACTCAAGGACACAGAAAAATATCTGCTATTACCAGTCCCATAGTTTTGTGTCCTATCTGTGCAAAACATTTGGAGAAAGAAAAATTTTATCCTGCATTACTGAAATGGGCCTGCAAAAAAATTTTTCACAGGCCTTTTATAAAAATACAAACAAACACCTGGATGAGATAGAAAGAAAATGGCGCAAAAAACTTGTGAATTGAAGATATCAAAAAATACAAGAGTGATTAAAAAAGATAAAAAAGCCCTTGTATACAATGCATTTTTCGGCAATGCCATGATCTGCCACACGGACATGACAAAGCTGTTAGACCATATCTGCCAAAAACAATCTTTCCACCACTTAAAGACCTGCTGGGGCCAGCCGGATCTGGAAACTGCAATATCTGAATTGATCCAAAAAGGATTTATTGTTGACAACGCGCTTGTTGAAACAAACCCGCCATATGCCCTGTTTCAAAACAACGAAATACAGACCGGCTGCCTTATCAATAAGCTTCGCCTGAATGTGAGCCTGGCCTGTAATATGAACTGCGCCTATTGCTATGTTGATGAAAAAGATTTAACCCAAAATGATGCCTTAATGACATGGGACACTGCAAAAAAAGCAATTAATGAATTCTTCTCTCTCCTAGGGCAGCACCATCACAAATTCTGCATCATCCGGTTCTTTGGAGGCGAACCGCTTCTGAACTGGCCTGTTATCAAACGCAGCCTGAATCATATACAGGCTACGAAAAAAAACATATCTGTTCATTTTATTTTAAACACAAACGGAACCATATATTCAAAAAAAATGGCCGATATTCTCGCAACCAACAAGGTCGGCATTGCCATAAGCCTGGACGGCATTAAAAAAGAGCACAATCTTTTCAGACCCTTTAAAACAGGAAAACCAAGCTATAACAGAATTGCCCGGAATATTGAAAACTTTTTAAGCGCCGGCTGTATTCTGGGCATTGAAACCCCCATCGGTAACCATAATATTCTGGGGCTACAAAACCTGATCGATCAAATCGCCTTGTGGAACATAACCTATAAAACCTGCATCCCGATCTCCTTACAGCACCTGGCAATTGTCGACAAAAAGGATTTGGACACAATCCCTGTAAACGAGAAAATAAAGCACTTGACTGCATTGCTTGAATATGCCCGCCAAAAAAATGTAACCGCTGATACCGGCATGGCTCATTTTTCAATCAATGCCCTTAAAGGACAGAGAAATTTAGGCAGATACTGTAGGGCCATGGGCGGAGAGCTATGCGTTTATCCAAACGGGGAAATATATCCCTGCGCCGCGCTTAACATCAAACTGGGCACAATCAACAATTTAACCGCTGTTTTTTCATCTGCCGCATATCAAACCCTGACAAACCGCACAACCGGCAATATCAAAGGCTGCAAAGGCTGCGATATAGAAGCCTTTTGCGCCGGCGGATGCGCAGCAGATGCATTTGCCGCAAACGGCAACGTGAATACCCCAATGACAAATTGTGATCTGGAACGAAAATTTTTTAAAAGTTTGGTAAAAAACAATATTTTAATATCTGCCAACATATCATAACAAAAGGAGGTGGTGCTTATGGATGTAATATTCTGGCAATCATATTTTATCTTTTAATATTATTTTCAAAGGAGAATATAAAATGGAAAAGAAAACTTTGAATTTAAATTTTGTAGAACTTGCGCACCAGCCAGGCAACAGCAATGTCTGTCTCATGCCCTGCCCGTGTTCAAGCGCTCCGTCTAATTATCCGTCTACCACTTATCAGGGGACTGGGGG
>JAOZRF010000001.1:22562-31760 GCA_029940245.1 Desulfobacula sp. | reverse complement strand
GCGCTGGCAAAACTTGAACAGGTATCTGACACGGTTTTTAACGAGATTGCCCAAAAGATATGAAGATCCCTTAACTTTTCCTAATCTCTAATATAACGGCCGACCAGTCGATTCATTCCAATGAGCTGGGGTTCGATTTTTTTCAGCAGCTGCCACATTGTCAGGCCAGTTTCAAGCTCAACCTCCTTTTTGAGTGCAAGCACCCAGAAGTAATAGTTGTGAATCCCATGACCATTGGGGGGCATGGGGCCATTGTATCCGATTTGGCCGGAGTCGTTCCTGCCGCTGGTATATAGTTTATTATTTTCATTCAGGCTGGTGACATTACCCGGGATATTGTATAATACCCAGTGTACAAATCCATAGGTGCCGTCACTGGTCACAAGTGGAGCATCCGGATCATGACAGATAATGGCAAAAGCCTTTGTATCCTGATGTGGATCAGTCCATGATAATGAAGGTGAAACATCTTCACCTTCACCAGTGAATTTGGACGGGATTAAACCGTCTTGGTCAAATGCATCGCTTTTTAACTGCATTACAGATAGTGCAAAACCCATAACTAACCTCCCTGTTTAAAGATGTTCTAGTATATCAAAGATAGGATCTCTATCCGGTCACAAATCAATTTTATTTTATCCTAATCAACAAGTTGTTTCCACTTATTTAAAAAAAAGTGTATAAAAAATTGCCGGTTCAGAAACTGCCGGGCAACATGGCGGCTATCTCAAAGGCGCGTTGGTCAGAGCAGAAAGATCTGTAATAAGACTTGAAAACATGGAGATATTTTAAACCTTGAAGATAACAGGCAATAACACACAAATCTTACAACCCCCCGGGCTTTCACGGGAACTCTCAATTAAATTGAACTGCTGCGGGGTCAATGAATATACAAAGGTCAGCTATCCTGTAAAATATGGTCTTTTTTCCAGGCTTGAAACCCGTGATTATATATTTGAATTCAACCTCAATCATGAGATCCGGCATGTAAAATCAAAAAAAAGAAACTGGCGCCATCCATCTGAATGGTTGAAAAGAACCATGGGAAATGAGTGGGTCTATTATTCCACGGGTGGTTATTCAGGGGTTTTTGAGGCATTGGGCGAGTACTACCTGCCCAACCTTACATATCCCACAAATTCCCTGCTGGGAGGCAAGCCTTTTGAAGAGACTCAAATAGATAATATTGTCAGAAACTGGCCGCGGATAATATCACAATTGCCGGATACAGGTATATCTGAAGAATTTTCCCTTTGGATCCAGTCCATCCGGCAGCAAAGCCCTGAAGGATTGCAGAAAAAGGCTGAAAAACTCTTTGACATATCAGGCTCAAGGGTGACGGTGATGCCACCCGATGCCCGGCATGTTGATTATAATATCATCCCCTTAACTATTTCCGATGGATGTCTGTATAAATGCCGATTTTGCAAAATAAAAAATAAAAAGGATTTCTCCATACGATCCAAACAGGATATTGATAACCAGATCGTCGGTCTCAAACAATGGTTAAATAAAGACATCATTAATTTCAATGCCTTGTTTCTAGGGGAGCATGATGCCTTGAACACTCCTTTTGCGATTATTCTCAGGACAATTCAGGATGCATACGATGCCTTTGAGTTTCACTCATCATACATGAAAGGAAACTTTCTTTTCATGTTTGGAAGCGTGGATTCTTTTTTAAATGCTGAAAAAACCTTTTTTGAAACACTTAACAGCCTCCCTTTCCATACCTTTATCAATATCGGACTTGAATCCTATGATCGGGCAACCCTGGATCTTCTGGGCAAGCCTTTGACCCAGGCACAAGTGGGGCATGCATTTGCAAAGATACAATTCATAAATGATACCTTCCCAAATATAGAAATTACCTGCAATTTTGTCATAGACGAAACCCTTCCGGATTCTCATTATAAAGGGTTAATAACCCTGATCAGAGAAAGTACCAATAAGACAAAACCCAAGGGATGTATTTACCTGTCTCCTTTAAAATTCAGCTGTCCCTCCCGGCCGGCCCTCTATGATTTTTATAAATTAAAAGCCTTAAGCCGGTTTCCAACCTTTCTATATATGATCCAGCGGCTATGAAACACTTGATTTTATCCCTTTTTTGATGGTAGTTGAGAGAGAATGAAAAAGGTAGAATTTTTTCTGTTTAGCGAATAATTAAACTTGTCATTTACATAAGGGTATAAAATTATGGATAATATATTAAAAAAAAATACCACTATCGAAAAAGAGATAGATGATTTTTTAAACCAGTTCAGTGAAGCCGGATTATTATTCAAATCCGGGGTCGATATTTATTTAAGCGGCAAAAAAGACAGGTTTCAAAGAACTATAGATGAAATTACCCAGATGGAACATAAGGGGGATGCGCTTCGACGCTCCATTGAAGAAAAATTGTATCGTAAAACCTTGATCCCCGAATCCAGAGGCGATGTACTTGATCTCCTTGAAAGCCTGGATGCGCTCATAGACCGTTTTAAAGGAACCCTATACCGTTTTGATATTGAATGCATCGAAATTGATCCCAAGTTCCACGATGACTTTAAAGAACTTGTTAGAAATGTAGTAAATGCATCAGAAGCCCTTGTGCAATCATCAAGGTGTTTTTTTAAGGACATCTCTTCGATTGCAAATTACATGCACAAGGTCTCTTTCTGGGAAACTGAATGTGATAAGATCTCTACAATGCTTCAAAAAAGAATATTCAGAGATACTGAACTGCGGCTGAGTCAGAAGATGCAGTTGAGGGACTTTGTCAGGCATATCGACAAAATTGCCGACAGGGCGGAAGATGTGGCAGATGATCTGAGTATTTTTGTCATCAAGCGTTCTCTATAGGAGATTAAAATGTTTGCATTTTTTTTATCAAGCGGACTTTTTCTAGGCTGGTCTCTAGGTGCCAATGATGCATCTAATGTGTTTGGCACTGCTGTCGGCGCCAAAATGATAAGGTTTCGGACCGCTGCTATTTATTGCAGTATATTTATCATTCTGGGTGCGGTAATCAGCGGAGCAGGTGCCTCCCATACCCTTGGGAAACTGGGTGCTGTAAATGCATTGGGAGGCGCATTTATTGTGGCGTTTTCAGCAGCCATAAGTGTCTATCTCATGACCCTGGCCCGGTTTCCTGTATCAACCTCCCAGGCCATTGTGGGTGCCATCATCGGATGGAATTTTTTTTCAGGTGCGTTAACTGATGTTGATTCTCTGATAAAAATTGTTTCAACCTGGATATTATGCCCTGTTTTATCGGCGCTCTTTGCCATATTCTTTTATAAGTTAATTGTTTTTATCATTAAATCTTTTAAAATTCATATGTTCACGCTGGATAGATATACACGCAACGGGTTGCTCCTTGCGGGAATTTTTGGTTCTTATGCCCTGGGAGCAAATAATATTGCAAATGTCATGGGGGTATTTATTCCAGTCTCTCCCTTTTCAGATCTCTCTTTTGGGGGCTTGTTCAGCCTTTCGGCCACCCAACAATTATTTTTCCTCGGCGGAGTTGCAATCGCCGTTGGCGTTTTTACCTATTCAAAGCGGGTCATGGCTACTGTTGGTTCAGGAATAATGGATCTTTCTCCTGTGGCTGCCCTTGTGGCAGTATCGTCCCATTCAATTGTCCTGTTTCTTTTCTCCTCCCAGGGCTTGGAGACATTCTTGCGGGCTCATGGCCTGCCTGCTATTCCTCTGGTTCCGGTCTCAAGCTCCCAGGCGATTGTAGGTGCTGTCATTGGAATGGGTTTACTAAAGGGCGGCAAGAGCATTAATTGGCATATCGTGGGGGGGATCTCAAGCGGCTGGATCATCACCCCGGTGATTGCTGCGCTGATAAGTTTTGTCAGTCTTTTTTTTATGCAGAATGTATTTATGCAGGAAACTTTCAGGCCGGTCGCATATCAGATTACCAGAGAATCCGCGCTCAGAATAGATAAAACCGGCTTTTCAAGCAACAAGCTTGAAACTCTTATGGGTAAAAAATTTGAATCGGCAATAAAAATGAAAAAAGCATTGTCCGCCCGGATTTCCTTGACACCCAAAATTCTAAATATTGTTTTATCTGCATCTAAAATCAATGAGATGGAAATAACAATGGACAAAATAAATTCCATAGATTCCAATCGGGTCTCAGGTGAACAGACAAAGGCAATTGAAAAGCTAATAGGTCAGAAGTTTATGCATCAATGGCAATTTGCCGAAGCTCTTGGGAACAGTTCATTTTCCTGGCAATTCCGTCAGGGGGATAAAGAATTCAATGAAAATTTAAGCCATAAGCTTTTATATGTTTATGGTCTTTTTGAAAAATGAAAAACAACTACCTTTTTATATATGCTCCAACTGCTATGAAATACTTGATTTTACTCCTTTTTTAATGATAGTTTCGCTTCCATGAATACAACAGCAAAGCTTATCTCACTGCATGGAGGCCATAGCGGCCAGTATTGCAGCCATGCCAGGGATCCACTGGAAGCTATTATCCAACGATATATAGAACTTGGATTTTCAAAAGTCGGAATTACTGAGCATGTCCCGCCAACCAATGACAATTTTTTATATCCAGATGAAACAAAGCTTAATCTCACAGCTGCTGACCTGTACAAACGGTTTGAAGATTATTTTAAAAATATTAATTGTTTGAAAAAAAAATATGCATCAAAAATTAAAATCTTTATTGGGATGGAGACAGAAACATATACAGGCTATGTTGATCATATTAAAAACCTGACCTCAAAATTTCAACCCGATTATATTGTCGGATCTGTCCACCATGTTGATGACAATAGTTTTGATTATTCCAGAGGAGAATATGAAAGAATTGCTTTGCTATACGGCTCATATGAAGCCATGTATGAAAAATACTTTGACCTGCAATATGAAATGATAAAAGAACTTAAACCTTTTGTAGTTGGACATTTTGACCATATAAAAATCTATGATGAAGATTATGAAAAAAGACTTTTACTCCCACAAATTGTTCAAAAAATCAAAAGAAACCTGATACTTATAAAAACCCTGGATCTGGTTATGGATTTCAACCTGCGGGCTCTTAATAAAGGTGCAAAAGAACCCTATATAACAACCTCAATTTTAAAAAGAGCAGCAGAAATGGGCATTATTGTTGTCCCCGGAGATGACTCCCATGGTGTCAATGAAGCCGGCGACCATATTGACAAAGCGATCGAAATATTAAAAGCCCTTGGATTTGATACTCAATGGCCTGAGCCTAGGCTTCTAACTTAAAATATAGCAGAAAACAAGAGAGCGGCCTTGTTAGCTCAAGTCTTATTAACCTTGGATAAAAAAGAAATAGTATAAAGACAATAAAAATGAGACCTGAAAACCTTTCAGTAATTCTTGTTGAACCCCGGGGACCGATTAATATTGGTTCTGTTTGCAGAACCATGATGAATTTTGGATTCACACAACTTCGACTGGTCAATCCCACAAAACATTATCAATCCCTTTTGGCAAAAAAAATGGCCTTAAGCGCATTCACTGTTCTTCAAAATGCTTTGATCTTTGATGATCTGCAATCTGCTCTTTCAGATATACAGATTGCCTTTGGCACTACCCGGCGGTTTGGCAAGTACAGGGAAAATTTTTTTTCACCATCCAATGCCGCAAAAAAATTAAGGGAAACATATCCAACAGAAAATTGCGCACTGGTTTTGGGTCCCGAGGACACAGGGCTTGAGACAAAAGATCTTGACCTTTGCCAGCATTTTATCACCATCCCAACCCATGATGCCTACAAGTCCATGAACCTGAGTCATGCCCTGACCGTATTGTTATACGAAATATCTTTAAAATCTGATCCAGAGGAGAAAATTTCTGCCCTGCGCCCCCAAAAGCTTGCTGATGGGAATGAGATAGAAAATATGTTTGCACATATGAAAAAAAGTCTTTTAAATATTGATTTTCTTGACAAACAAAACCCGGAACACGTGTTAAGAACCTTCAGACGGCTTTTTGGTGCAACAGGACTGACATCCAGGGATGTCAGGATTATCCGGGGAATGATGAGCCGGATAGACTGGACAGAAAACCAGAGAAGAGAAAATACAAATACCAACCGCCGGGGTTGATAATCTTATGCGTTATATAGATATACCATATTCATCGCTCAGGAATTTAATATTTTGCTGGGCGTTGTTGTATTTGGTTTCTCCATAATTGTAAAAATCGAATTCAATGGTCGAAATATTAAGTTGGATTAAACTCCACAAAAACCAGAATATATCGGGAAACGGTTTAAACAGATCAATATAGTAAAGCGTTTTATCAAACTGACGATCCTCACAATATTCCCTTACAATCTGTTTTTCAGATTCCCGCGGAATCAGCACTTCCTGAAACATGTCGGCTATATCATAATATTTAGGCGCCATTCCGGCATATTCCCAGTCGATAATATACATAGGTGCGTCGTACTTGTGTTTGTATTCTTCTTTAATCAGAATAAAATTATCTGCCAGAAGATCATTGTGACAGGCTACAAATTCAGTTTCAGGAATATTAATGATAGCAGATAGCTTTTCCAGACGTTTGATGGATCCCTGGATATCGAATTCAGGGTATTTGACATTACAATTTTCCAATATGGATGCCATTTTTCCGACTTCCACAAGTGGATTAAAGATCTTATTTAGTGTAACTTTGCTGTTATGAATTTTCCGTATAGGGCTTGCAATCTCAGGATAGAGCGCCTGGTCAAGAAAGTGCTTATTAGTTAAAACAATGCTATCATCTATAAATTCAACAACGGTTAAGCCTATTTCAGGCATGTAACTGACTACTTTGGAACAAACTCCGATTTTAGACATTTCCTCCAGCGCCTGGATCTCAAAGTCGCGGTTTATAAAAAGTTCGGTTTTGTCGCCGTATATCCTGACTGTAACATCTCCCTTTTCTGATTTTACGCGGTATAATTTATTGGTGATACCGCCGCTCAGTTTTGTTATTTCAAGGTTACATCCCTGCCATTCTGGAAATATTTCAATAAATACATTTTCATCAAAATCAATTTCTAAAAGGTTTTTTTTCATATACACCTCTTAACCAGTTCTTTTAAATTCTGCATTTGTTATTCCATATTCGTTAATATCAGTTCCTACAATATAAATCAGGCAACCATGGGGCAATGCCATAACAAGGGCTAAACCGATAATCATAACCAGTACAAAGGGAATGATCGAATTGTAGATATCCGCCAGTGTATGTAATGAATCATCGGTAACACAATGTGCCCGAACAGTCAACACACAAAATTTATTACTGGATATTTGCCATAAGGTTTAACTCAGGGAGGTGATATCTTTTTGAAGGGTGCAAAACATTTTTGATACTTGACAAACAGGTATCAGATGGGTTTCAATACTTCGATCTTGATGAACTAAAGTATTTGGTCATTGTTTATGAACCAGTCTGGGTAATCGGCACAGGAAAAACAGCATAAAAGTTATGAGAGATGAGGAATCCCGAAATGCAACAATTGTTTGCGGCAGTCCTGGAGCAGGAAAGTCTACCTATGGGAAAATTCTTGCAAAAAAATTACAAGCAGCTTTTATAGATATTGATACTGCAACTGAACGATTGGTAAGGCTCTCTTTGTCTTTATCAGGTCATGATCCTGATGATAGAGACAGCACTTTTTTCAAAAATAATTTCAGGCAACCTGTTTATGACCAGCTTTTTGATATTGCACGGGAGAATCTTACCCAGATTGATGTAGTGATAGCTGGTCCTTTTACAAAGGAACTCCGTGATACAAAATGGCCGGAAAAACTTGAATCACTATTAGAAGCCTCCGTTGAAATTCACTATATTTACTGCAATCCTGATGTCAGAAAAAAAAGAATGCTCCAAAGGGCGAATCCCAGAGACGCAGGTAAATTTGCAAACTGGCATACTCTTAATACCTATTATGATGATGAAAAACCACCACTATTTAAACATATCCTGGTTGATAACTCAAAAGAACTGGAGAAAATCACTGAAGAAGTCAGGACTGGAATTCGAAAAAAGCTAACATGACAAGAATTTGATGACATCTTTAGGGTGATAAGCCAGGACTTTACTCCCACTTTCTTTAAGTTCGACTTCATCGCGATACCCCCAGCAGGCACCAACCCCGAACATTCCTGCTGCATTAGCGGTGATCATGTCCACATCACTGTCTCCGATAAATAAAAATTTTTTTGGGGGTATCCCGGTTTTTTCTGAAATAATTAATGCACCTTCAGGGTCAGGCTTTGGGTTAAAGTCTCTTCCTTTGCCCATGATAAAAGCAAAAGTCCGGTCAGGCAGAATTTCTTTAATACATTTTACTGCCGGTTCATGCGCTTTGTTAGTTAAAACCGCGGCAACAATTTTTTGTTGAGCCAGATAGTCCAGAAGCTCAGTAATACCGCTGTAAGGGACAGTGGTTTTGTTCAAATTGTCGTGATAACGTGTTTTTGATTTTTTATACACTGCTTCCGCGATTTTTTCCGGAGTGCCTTTGGGCAAAGTTTCATAAATGAGTTTACGCCAGCCGCTGCCGATGTAATAGTGATACGCAGCCAGGGGATGTTCATTAAAGCCTGATTCAAGCAAGGTTCTATTAACAGCATCTGCAATATCAGCTATCGTGTCCAGAAGGGTACCATCCAAATCAAATATGACCCCTTTAAACACTTTTTTTTTCATAATTTTCTTTTCCGGAAAAATGTGTTAAATCAAAATTTTTTCTCGTTTTGGATCGTAAAGAGCCCTGTTTTTATGGATTTGGGCTTTGTATGTTTTTTTGTATGTCTCTATTTCATACTGGTTGCAATGGTCTAAATGTTCTACTGGAATATAACCATAACAGATGGTTTTTCCAATGGTATATCCATATCCTCCACTGGTGGTCACTCCAAGCACCTCTCCCTTATAAATGATGGGGGCACTGGTTTGAAGCATGACCGGCAGGTCTGATTCAAGCGTAAAAGTGCAAAGTTTGATCCCGGCCCCATTTTTTTTTACCTTTTCCAGCGCTTCTTTCCCGATAAAATCTTCCTTGGTCATGTCAACACAGAAACCAAGTCCTGCATCATAGGGATTATATTCAGGAGTTATGTCGTGGCTCCAGTATGCATATCCTTTTTCAAAATGCAGAGAATCAATGGCCCGGTAGCCGGCATTGGAAACCCCCAGATCCTGTCCCTT
>JAOZRF010000001.1:13277-22552 GCA_029940245.1 Desulfobacula sp. | reverse complement strand
ACCCTTTTCCCATAGAAGTTCGTAGACATGGAGCGCATAATCCATGGGAATATAGAGTTCATAACCCAGTTCACCCACATAAGTTACCCTCAGGGCCATGACTTGCGCATATCCCACGGTTAGTTCCATGCTGCGGCCAAAGGGGAATGCTTTGTTGCTGATATCCTGGGGAACAATTTTTTTCAGAAGTTGTCTGGAATTGGGACCAATGACATTGATCATGGCATAAGCCGATGTAACATCAGTTATAAAGACACTTCCATCATCCGGCATATGGTTTTTTATCCATTGGGAATCGTGAAGCCCGAAAGATGTGCCTGTGATGACAAAGAATTTATCTTCACTGGTCCGGATAATGGTCAGATCTGCCTCTATGGTACCGCGTTTATTACACAATTGGGTATAGATGACACTCCCAATGGGTTTATCAATGTTGTTTGAAGCCAGCCGGTTTAAAAATTTAAGGGAGCCTTGACCCTGTATTTCATACTTGCAAAAGGAGGTCTGATCGATAAGTACCACCTTTTCTCTAGCTGCTTTATGCTCCTCACCAACATATTCAAACCAGTTGGGTATTTCAAAGGTTAGTTTATCTTCAGGTTCCACACCTTTGGGAGCAAACCAGTTGGGCCGTTCCCATCCATATTTTGCACCGAAAACAGCTCCTTTTTCCTTTAAAATGTGATAAAGCGGACTTCTTCTCACACCCCTTGCAGAACTATGTTCCTCCTTGGGCCAGTGAATGGTATAATGTTTACCATAAAGTTCTCTGGTGCGATCCAGGCAATACTGCCGGCTTTTATGGTATTGACCAAACCTTCTGATGTCAAGGGGCCATATATCAAGGCTTGGCTCTCCATGGACAATCCATTCCGCCATCATTTTACCGGCTCCTCCTCCTGCGGCAATACCAAAGGCATTAAATCCTGCGGCAATAAAACAGTTATCAAGCTCAGGTGCAGGTCCCATGATGGGATCTCCATCAGGAGTAAAGGCTTCAGGCCCATTTACAAGCCTTAATATGCCGGCTGTTTGAAGACATGGCGTTCTTTTCATTGCAGGTTCGGACAAACATTCAAAATGATCAAAATCAGGTTCAAGAAGCTGAGAAATAAAATTATTATCCACATGGTTAACCGCCCAGGGCAGCCCATTTCTCTCATACCCGCCCATGACAAGACCGCCTACTTCTTCTTTATAATAGATAAGATTGTCTTTGTCTCGAATAGTGGGAATATTGGTTGGCATATCTTTAATGGATTCAGTAACTACAAACTGATGTTGAAAGGGAACAGTAGGAACATTCACCCCAAGCATCTGCCCCACCTGATATGCCCACATTCCACAGCAGTTGAGCACAATCTCACATTGAACCTCTCCCTTGTCTGTTTTAACAGCAATCACACGTTTTCCTGCAAACTTAAATCCTGTCACTGTTGTTTTTTCCTGGAATTTTACCCCTCCATTCCTTGCTCCCCTTGCAAGAGCCTGGGTAATGCCGGCAGGATCAGCCTGGCCGTCAGTTGGCATGAATGCTGCGCCTATAATGGAATCCAATTCAATGATGGGACAAATATCCCGGGCTTCCCCGGGAGAAAGCATATTCATTTCAAGACCAAAACTTCTGGCTGTTGTGGCACCCTTTTTCAGCTCGGACATTCGTTCCATGGTACTGGCAATATGGAGACATCCACTTTGCTTCCAACTGGTTGTTAAACCGGTTTCAGCTTCAAGCGTTTTATAAAGATCAACACTGTACTGGAGCATTCTTGTGATGTTTCGTTCGGCCCGGAGTTGCCCCACAAGGCCGGCGGCATGCCATGTTGAACCGCAGGTCAGCTCTCCTCTCTCCAGTACAAGTACATCTTTCCAACCAAGTTTTGCCAGATGATAAGCTGTGCTGCACCCTATAATACCCCCTCCAATGATAACAACTTCTACTTTACCTTTCATATTGTTTTTTCCTTTCGAATCACTACATCCAAGCTTAACATCCTTCATAATCAAAAAATATTGATACAAAAATGATAAAAATACAAGCATTATCTTTAAAATTTTGCATTGACTGTTCGGGCATAATTTGTTACTGAATATGTATGAACTCTCAAGATCGTAATGAAAGCAAATTTTTTGAAAAATTTAAAGATAAAGTAAACAGATCGGCAAAATGGAAAGATTTTAGACATGACTCCAGGTAATAGACAGTCTAAAATTGAAAATATTATTCGACAGCACAACATTGTTACAGTAAATGAATTGGCAAAACTTTTCAATATCTCCCGGGAAACCATACGCCGGGATCTGTCCGAGTTAGCACAAAACGGCAAGGTCCAGAAATTTCATGGGGGAGCATCATTGCCCGCAACAATTGGAGAGGGCTCCCTTAGGGATCGAATGAGTGAAAATGTAGCAGCAAAGGTTAAAATTGCAGCCCGTGCTGTAAAACTTATTTTTCCGGGTGAAACTGTTTTAATTAATACTGGATCAACTACAGTTTTTTTTGCAGAAAAACTTGCTGAACTTACTGATCTGACTGTTATTACTAACTCATCAGAAATCGCCAGAATCATGAGTCATTCCCATAAACAATCCGAAGTTTTTCTACTTGGCGGTCAGTTCAATTGTGATAATTTGCGAACCGTTGGCAATTTTGCAATTTCTCAAGTTCAGTTATTCCGGGCACACCATACAATTTTGGCTGTTGGAGCATTGGATGCAATAACAGGAGTTATGGATTTTAACATTGAAGAAGCTCAGCTTGCCCAGGCCATGATTGCTCAGGCCAATTCTCTTACTATAATTACTGATTGTTCAAAATTTAACAGTATCGCATCATTCAAGGTTTGCGATTTGGATCAAGTGACTAATCTTGTGTGTGACCGGCAGCCACCAGATGAAATAAATGCTGCTTTATTAGAGGCCAAGGTGAACATTATTTATGCTGATTTATAAAATAAAATTAATTTTGTATTGACTGTTCGGGCAAACTATATTACTTATCAGTCATAATTCATTATGCACATTTATAGTGTGGGAAATTGTAACAGAATGAAAAATTATAACCTTGTGTTTTAAAAAATAGGGAGGAAAAATGGAAGAGAGAAATTTATTTGAAAAGCTAGTTGAATTAAGCCCTGGAATGGAAATCTGGTGGGATTCGTCACCTGTGATTTTTGAAAACTGGTACAATAAGCTGCTTGCAAGGGCAGACAAAGCAGATACGGACATTCTCAAACAACAAATTGGACGGATGTTTAATCCGGCAGATCCTGAAAATCAGCTATTCCGGGGCGTAACCACTAATCCGCCCCTTTCTCTTCAGGCTATAAAGGATGACATTCCAAGATGGGAAAAGAAAGCCTGTGAGATTATCGCCCAACATCCCGGAATCGATACTGAAAGTCTCTTCTGGATGCTCTACAAAGAGGTTGTCAGACTGGGGTCTGAAGCATATCTGACTCTTTTTGAAAAGACAGGATATAAAGAGGGGTATCTCTCCGGGCAGGTCGATCCCAGGAGCGTTTTTGACAAAGAAGCAATGCTCAAACAGGCCTATGATATTGCTACCATCAACCCCAACGTGATGATAAAGGTACCGGGCACCAAAGAGGGGTATGAGGTTATAGAAGAGCTGACTTCAAAGGGTATCCCCACCAACAACACACTCTCGTTTGTGATGTCCCAGTTCGTAGAGTGCGCAGAGGCGGTGAAAAGGGGTCTGGACAAGGCAAGGGCAAACAACGTGGATCTGTCTAAATGGAGATCGGTCATAACTCATATGGAGTCAAGATACGGTGATCTCGGGGGCCTGCGTGATTTCGGAAAAGAGGTTGGTATTGAAGTTTCCGAGGCAGATACCCGCTGGGCTGAGCTGGCAATTTTCAAAAAAGCCTGTAAATTTTTAAAGGACAACAACTATCCAAACAAAATGCTTTCCTGCTCCCTGCGGCTCGGCCCTACAATTAATGGGGAGACACGTGTGTGGCATCTGGAGGAAAAGGTAGGTGCCGGCATAGTGGTTACCTGTCCGCCATCATTTATTGATCAGATTATAAATTTCGAAAACCAGAAAAACATTATTTTTGAAAAAAACACCATTGAAAGAGAAATCCCAAAAGAGGTGATGGACAAGCTTATGAAAATCCCCTATTTTGTGAAGGGCTATGCTGAAGACGGATATACACCGGCGGAGTTCAACAGTCACCCTGCTCTGGTAAGGACTGCAGATCAATTTTCAAAGGCAACCGGTGAGATGGTTGCTTTTGCAGAAAAATGTCTTAAGGGTTAAGGCATTTATATAGTGTTTGAACGAAAACTCACCCAAACAAGGGGTTTTCGGTCAGGCACTATATAAAAAATTATTGAAGATTAGTATGCTGATCGCCGACAAGGGTTACAAAAAGGCGGTTCTGGGAAACACTTAAATTAAGGAAAAAT
This sequence comes from Desulfobacula sp., assembly GCA_029940245.1. GTDB lineage: Bacteria > Desulfobacterota > Desulfobacteria > Desulfobacterales > Desulfobacteraceae > Desulfobacula. The sequence goes on along the minus strand of JAOZRF010000001.1, from coordinate 18,115 downwards.
AAAAAATGACAAAACTTAAAGACATGTTCGTACCATGGTTGGCTACAGCCAGGGAATACAACTACAGCATTCTTGATCATGCCTGGGGCCATCCTGAAAATGCCAGGCTGATGCTCAATGAAAATCCACTTCCTCCTTCGGAGAAAGTTGTCCAGGCGGTTGCAGATGCGGTCCGTAAAGGAAACCGTTATCCGGACAGTTATCTGAGGCTGAGGACAAAGATTGCCGCAAAATACGATATGGGACCTGAGAATATAGAGCTTTGCAACGGATCATCCGAAATAATAGATTCCATGATGCGTCTGTTTCTGAAACCAGGGGATGAAATTATCATGTCCAATCCCACATTCGGACTCTATCCTCCCCGGGCCGAGTTATGCGGCGCCAAGGTGGTTCAAGTTCCGGTTATGAAAGACACTATGCAATACGATGTTGAAAAGATGCTGGCATCTGTTAACGAAAAAACTAAATTGATTCTGATTATCAGTCCCAACAATCCAACCGGCGTGTTTATTGATGATGCTGATCTTGAGAGATTTTGTGAATTGGGAATTCCGCTTTGTGTGGATGAGGCCTATCTTGACTACTGCCCGGATTATAAAACCAAGGCCTATTTGATTAAAAAATATCCCCATGTATTCCTGGCATCTACTTTTTCCAAAGCCTTCGGCTTTGCCGGAATCCGGTTCGGATTCATGCTTGGAACAGAAGAGATGGCCCAGGCTTTTAAGGCTATGCTGCTGCCCTGGAATGTCGGTCTGATGGCTGCTGCGGCTGCCGAGGCTATTTTGGATAACCCGGAAGAAGTTCAGGCCAAAGTTGCCCACAACAACAAGTGGATGAAAATTTTTACCAAAGAACTCAAGGAACTGGGGCTGCATCCTTATCCTGCAAACGGTAACTACATGCTGGTCGATGCTGCCATTACCGGAAAAACCACTGCACAGATTCTTACTGCTGCTCTTGAAAAAAATATCTATCTCAAACGCATTGGTGAAATCCATGGTAATAACTGTTATTTTCGAGTCACACCCGGGCTTGACGAGGAGAATGAGAGATTCATTGAATTCATTCACGAGTATTTCGGAAAATAACTATAGGAAATACGGTTGCAGTTCGACTGGCTGTAACAACCTGTCAACTGATTTTTAGCAGGGTTGCAACAGTAAAAGAAGGTGTTTCAAAAAAACCAAAGACTAATCCGTCTTGATTTTTATTGACAATAATATCAGTTTTTTGTTACACGGTTTATTACGCTTCAGGGGTCCATGCATGTCAAGGATACATGCATGGATAAGTGACATTGTTTATTACATTGAATTAAACAAAGGTTCAACAAACATTGGAGGAAAATCTTATGAAAAAATTTAGTTTATTATTTGTCCTTGTTTTTGCCACACTTTTTTTTATTACCGGATCTGCTCTTGCTAAGAGTAAAGTAGTTATTTACACTTCCCTTGAAAATGAAGAGGTGGTGGAATATCTGAAACAAGCTAAAGAAGAACTGCCCGACCTTGAGATCCAGGCAATTCGTCTTTCCACAGGAGAGCTTGGCGCAAGGATGCTGGCTGAAAAGGAAAATCCTCAGGCAGACTGTATCTGGGGATGGGCAGTGACAAACATGGAAGAGTTTATCCCAAAAGGCATGATCAAAGCCTATAAACCAACCGGATGGGATAAGATACCGACAAATTTTAAAGATCCAAATGGGTTCTGGACTGCGATTGATTTATATGCTGCAGCTTTTATTATCAACGAAAAGGTTATAGAAAATAAAAAGCTTCCCATACCCAAAGGCTGGAATGACCTTTTGAATCCGGTATATAAAGATCAATTGATTATGCCCAACCCTGCAAGCTCAGGCACAGGTTTTTTACAGGTTGCAAGTCTTCTGGAAATGATGGACCCTGATTATAAAACTAAACCTGTGGAAGATAATAAAGCGTGGGATTTTCTAAAGAAACTTGATGCCAACATGGGTCAATATATTAAAAGCGGATCAAAACCTGCTAAGTTAACTGCTGCAGGAGAATATGCCGTTGGTTGTTCCTTTGCTTTTGTTTATTCTTCATTAAAGAGAAAAGGTTTCCCGGTAAAGATGGTCCTGCCTGAAGAAGGTGCTGGATTTGAGCTTGAAGCAAATGCGCTCCTTGAAGGGGCCAGAAATGAAGACAGTGCAAAGAAATTTTTAGACTGGGCTCTTTCAAAGAGTGCCATGACAGGCTATGCTAAATTTAAACTTGGAGTAAGTTATCCCGGCATCGCAGGCCCTAAGGATATGCCGGTTCTGGAATCTATTAAACTTGCCCCTATGGATTTCCCATGGCAGTCAAAGAATCGTGCAAAGATTCTTGAAACATGGTCAAATCTTTTTCTAAAATAATTCCATGGCTTTCTTGTATCCTGTTTAAAATACATGGGCTTTCGTTATCAGCCTTATCGTTTACTTTTTCTATTCGATAACCTCAATAATAAAAACCTGAACCCGCCATAAAATTTAAACAGGATACTCTTTTTTATTGATTCAACATTGCCATGGAAATTGTTTTTTAATATTTCTCCATGCCCTGGTAGGAATAATAAATTATGAAAGTTATGAGTAGTGAGGTATTAGGACTGCAGAACCGACAGTTTATATCTCATACCTCACTGCTTTCATATAAAAAAGAGGACATATAAAAGACAATGTCAGATAACCTTGTTTTAGAAAATATCACAAAAACCTTTGGATCTCTAGTTGCAGTTGACAATGCAAATCTTAATATAGCCCCGGGAGAATTTGTCTGCTTTCTAGGACCAAGTGGTTGTGGGAAAACAACCCTTTTAAGAATCATTACAGGATTTGAGCATCAAACTTCAGGGGATATTTTATTTAGTGGAAAAAATCTAAACAATGTAATTCCTCAAAAGAGAGATTTTGGAATAGTATTCCAGTCCTATGCCCTGTTTCCCAATATGACAGTTGCCCAGAATATTGCTTTTGGGTTAAAAATGCGTAAAATACCAGCAAATCTAATTGAAAAAAGAGTAGAGGAGATACTGCAGTTAATGGGGCTTGGAAAATGGAAAACTCATTATCCTGCCCAGTTGAGCGGAGGTCAGCAGCAGCGTGTTGCTCTGGGACGTGCTATTGCCATAAAACCCAATGTACTGCTGTTAGATGAACCTTTAAGTGCCCTGGATGCAAAGATTAGACTGCGGTTGCGCATAGTAATAAAAAAATTGCAGCAGGATCTTGGAATCACCCTGATTTATGTAACCCATGATCAGGAGGAGGCTTTGAGTATGGCAGATCGTATTGTCATCATGCGGAATGGAGAGTTCAGGCAGGTTGGATCGCCCTGGGAAATATATAAAAAACCAAAAACAAGTTTCATAGCAGAATTTGTTGGCACCTCCAATTTTATTGAAGGAGTATCCAGGAAAGACCATATTCAATTTGAAAAATATGCTTTTAAAGTATCTGAAACCTATGAGGCAGATTCAAAAAAAGTCTATCTTGCCATTCGTCCGGAAGATATTGAAATTGTCGGTCTGACTATTGACCCAGACCATTGTACTGCCTCAAATATTGTTGAAGTTTCAACACAATTAGTGACTTTTCTTGGTCCCGTTGTAAGTATTATTGTCCTTCTTGAAGGAAAAGAGATGATTATAAATATTCCCCAGAAAATATTTGAAAAACAGAGAATTAAACCCAATGATAATCTTAAACTCTATTTTCCGCCGGATGCTTTTCATATTTATTCGGATATGTTCAAAAAACTGATGTAAAAAACTTAGGGACATATATAATATGAATCTAAAGAAACTAAGAGAAGAAACTGCCCTTAAAAATTATACCGTTTCATCCACAAAGATGGAATTTGATAAATTTATTGTACCCACGGTTACCATATTTATTTTAATTCTTTTGTTCTTTTTTATGCTGTTCCCTTTGTGGGCAATTCTGAAACTGAGTTTTTTTAAAGGGGGAGAATTTGCCCTGACAAATTTTACCCTTAATAATTTTATTCAGTACTTTACAACAGCCTATACAATAAAATCACTTTGGCACAGCCTTTATGTCTCTGCTGCAACAACTGTCATAGTGACAATTTTAATCTTCTTTTTTGCCTATGCAATGACAAGAACAACCATTGCCGGCAAGACTTTTTTTCGAAATATTATCATGCTTCCCCTGGTTGCTCCTTCAATCATACAAGCCCTGGCATTGATTTATCTCTTTGGCCGCAACGGGCTTATTACCTCCCATTTTATCCAGATTGACTGGAATATCTATGGTGCCACAGGAATCATTGTATCTGAAGTATTGTATTGCCTGCCCCATGCCTTTGTAGTTCTATTTACAACACTTTCCGCAGTTGATATTCGGCTTGATGAAGCAGCAGAAAGCCTTGGAGCCTCTCCATTTAAAGTTTTTACCAAGGTTACTCTTCCTTCGGCTAAATATGGTATATTCAGTGCGGCTGCACTTACCTTTAATCTTACTATAACGGATTTTGGCAATCCAGTTGTCATTGGTGGCAATTACAGTGTCCTGGCAACTGAAATATATTCACAGGTCACCAACCTCTATCGTTTTGATCTCGGTGCCACCATAAGCATTATTCTGCTTGTTCCATCACTCATGGCATTTATGCTCAACTATTATGTTTCACGTAAAAGTTTTTCCATGATAAGCGGAGCTGCCAGGCCATTTATCCCGGAAACAAGGCCCTGGAAGAAATTTTTCTATTCATCTTATTGTTATTTTATAGCTTCTTTGATTATACTGATATTTGTAACAGTAATACTCGGGTCATTTGTCAAGGTATGGCCATATGACTGGACATTAA
>JAOZRF010000001.1:0-13267 GCA_029940245.1 Desulfobacula sp. | reverse complement strand
TCACATTATACATTTCCATCCATTGGAGGATATTCTGCAATCTGGACAAGTGTATGGATATCTCTGATAGTTGGTATTGTGGGTTCATTCATCACCCTTGTTGCAGCCTATGCCATGGAGACCAGGAAACCGTATTTCAAACAGGTGATGTACTTTTTTTCAGTTATGCCTGCAGCAATACCCGGTCTTGTAATGGGACTTGGATATATACTGGCGTTTAACAAACCATATTACTGGTTCTACGGAACCCCGTGGATAATTATAATTAATATTGTTATTTGTAACTTTACCCTGGGAATACTCTCCAGTATTTCCAATTTAAAAAATATTGATCCATCCATTGAAGAAGCCTCCATAAGCCTTGGAGGAGACACATTAAGTACATTTTTTAAAATTATTTTTCCCCTGTCAAGGGTGGCTTTTATTCAAAATTTCACTTATTTTTTCATGCGCTCCATGACAACCATCAGTGCTGTAATTTTCCTGGTTTCAGCAAGTGTACACCTTGCAGCAATAGAAATAATAATGCTTGATAACGATGGCTGGACAGCCAGTGCAAATGCCATGTGTACATGTATTATTGCGATTGTATTTATCATGCTTGGAATTTTACATCTAATAAATAAAAAATTTGGTAAACGGGAAACCATGCTCGAGAATGCAATTCACTGACAGATTTTTTTTGCTTCCAATTATTAATCAATTTTCAAAATCGGGAAGAACCCTGACTGCACCTTTATCCGCTGAACTTGCAAAATATGCATAGGCCTTGAGTGATGCGGGTACATGGCGAACCCTGTCAGGTCTATAGGCATTTGAATCTTTGGACTCCTCAATCTTGCGGCGTTCCGACAATGTCTCATCTGAAATACACAGGTTGATTTTCCTTTCAGGAATACTGATTTCAATTTCATCACCATCCATGATCAAAGCAATCGCACCTTTTGAAGCGGCCTCAGGTGAAACATGACCAACAGACAGACCTGACGAGCCGCCGGAAAACCTGCCATCCGTGATCAATGCACATTTAGTTTCCAGGTGTATTGATTTGATATAAGAAGTTGGATAGAGCATCTCCTGCATACCGGGTCCGCCTTTAGGACCTTCATACCGGATGACGACAATATCACCGGGATTGACTTTTCCCCCCAGAATGCCGGTGCAGGCATCATCCTGAGAATCAAAGACCTTTGCCGTTCCCTTGAAATCGAAAATTGATTTGTCAACCCCGGCAGTTTTGACAATACATCCATTTTCAGCAATATTCCCAAAAAGAACAACCAGACCTCCATCCTTGTAGTAAGCATTTTCCAAACTGCGTATGCAGCCTGTCTTCCTGTCTTGATCTAATTGCTTGAACCTTGTGTCCTGGGAACCCAGGACAAAATTTTTATATCCGCAGGGAGCAGCAGAATATATGCCGATAGCTTCTTTGACAACAGTCTTATTCATGATATCAAACCGATCAAGAATTTCCTTTAAGGAAACCGCATCAATTCTTTTTACTGAAGTATCTATCAGGCCTGCCCTGTCAAGCTCACCAAATAGCCCCATGATGCCGCCGGCACGGTTGACGTCCTCCAGATGGTAATGGGAACTGGGGGACACCTTGGCAAGACAGGGGACTTTTCTTGAGAGCATATCAATGTCTTTCATGGTGAAGTTGACATCTGCAGACTGGGCAATGGCAAGGAGGTGGAGAACAGTATTGGTCGAACCGCCCATTGCAATGTCAAGGGCCATGGCATTCATAAAAGCTTCACGGGTGGCAATGGATCGCGGCAGGATGGAATCATCTCCCTGACCATAGTATTTTTCCGTTATGTTAACAATCAGTCCGGCTGCATCTGTAAAGAGTTTTTTACGTTGGACATGGGTTGCTACAATTGTTCCCTGACCTGGCAGACCAAGACCGAGGGCCTCGGTCAGGCAGTTCATTGAGTTTGCAGTAAACATACCTGAACAGCTGCCGCAGGTCGGGCAGGCAGAACGTTCAACTTCATTTAAAACCTCGTCGGAAACAGAATTATCGCCTGCCATGACCATTGCATCAATGAGATCATATTTTTTATCTTTAATTTTCCCGGCTTCCATTGGGCCACCTGAAATAAACACAGTTGGAATATTCAAGCGCATGGCTGCCATAAGCATGCCAGGGACAATTTTATCGCAGTTGGGAATGCAGACCAGGGCATCAACTTTGTGTGCGTTACACATGTATTCGACACTATCGGCAATGATCTCCCTTGACGGCAGGGAATAGAGCATACCGTCATGTCCCATGGCAATGCCATCATCAATTGCAATGGTATTAAATTCAGCAGCAAAATATCCAAGTGTCTCAATTTCTTTTTTAATATGCTGCCCGATTTCATGAAGATGAACATGGCCGGGAACCAACTGGGTAAATGAGTTTGCAATGGCAATGATTGGCCTGCCAAAGTGCTCTTCTTTCATGCCATTGGCCCGCCATAGGCTTCTGGCACCAGCCATCAACCGGCCCTGTGTTGTTTGATTACTGCGTAAAGGTAGCACCATGGAAAATTCCTTTGATGTTGATAAGTGATATTGTTTCAGATAAACTGGTCACTTAATCATGTTCCCCAACAACGATAACCAGACATTCGCTTTCTGCGTCCCCGATATTCTGCCCTCTGTGGGGAATACTGGGATCAAAATGTATGGTATCCCCTTCTTTAAGATGTATCTTCTCTTTGCCATAAATAAACATGACCTCTCCCTTTAAGACCATGAAAAATTCTTCACCGGGGTGATCATAAAAAAAATCAGGCTCTTTTTTGATAATCGGATACTTAACAATAAAAGGATTAATGATATGACGGGATTTTAACTGGGTCAGAGAATAGTAAACAAATCCCATTTTCCTGCCGGCTCGAACAACCTGGCACCGATCATCTTTATGAGTTACTGCAAACTTACTCTGGTCAGTGTCAACATCTTCAAAAAAAATACCTATGGGCACTTCCAGTCCATGGGCAATTTTGGAAAGGGTTGCAATAGGCGGTGAAACCAGGTTGTTTTCAACACGGGAAAGCAGACCTTTTGAAAGATGGGTCTCATCACCAAGCTGTGCCAGGGTCATTCCCCTGCGTTTTCTGATGAATTTGATTTTATCGGCAATTTTTTTTTCAATCATGATTTTTCCTGGTAAAACTCAGAAGGACCCACTTATTAAAACAGTTTCAGCCCATTAAGCCTCTTAACATTGTATCTCCATTTATACTGATTCAGATAAAAAATCAATGTACTATATATGCTGTAAAATAAGTATTACGTCAAGCAATTTTTTGCGCAATAGTAAACTTACTTTATAATAATTTAATATTATTTTTTAATTGTCATCATCCAGTCTTCTATTGTAACACCCGGAATTTGATTCATCGGGTCATCATAAACTGCCATAAGGATTTCCCGGATATCTCCCAATGCAGCGCCCTCAAGATGTTTTTCCATATCCTGAACAAGTGTATGTGGAAAACAAAAAAAATCGCCGCTGATATTTATATTGGCCAATTTACCTTCCCTGATTTCAAAATTTGTTTTGATCAAGCCACCGGAAGCTTTGTGCATACGCTGAACCATTTCAAGACCAGCGCGCACCTTCACAACACGACCGGTCAGCTGTCCGGCTTTTTTGTAAATCCATCCGTCATCAAGCATGGTTGTTTTCAATTCTTGAATCTTATCGATCAGCACGGCATCCATCCGGCCGAAGGTAAACGGGCCCAGAATTTTTTCAAATTCTTTGCTCATCAGATCATTCAACGTTTTTTCATCCCATCGGTTCAGGCTCTCCTGCCCCAATTCCCTGCTAATGGTGGTCAGATTTTCTTCTATTGTTTTTTTAACTTTATCACGAAATTTTTCATCTGGAATTTTCAAAACTCTGGACATGGTTTCATAATCAAAATCCAGGATCAGATTCCCAACAAATGCGATGCTGTCCCCTATCTCGCCAACGCCGGTTCCTGAAATTTTGCGCTGCCCGACCATTAGGTCATTGACCGGTTTAAAGCTAGCTGGTACTCCGATCTTATGATGAACGTTTATAATGGGCTGTAAAAATTTACGATAAAAAGCATCAATTCTCTTTGGTGCATGAGGAGAATTTCGATGGAGAATAAGCTGAAAAAATAATTGTCTGCCGTCAAGAAAAACTGCTCCTCCCCCCACCTCACGGCGAAATACCGGAATATGGTTCTGCCGGCAATACTCAAGGTCAACCTCCTGGGTCACATCCTGATGAAACCCAATGCAGACATAAGGACTGGCAGGTGATAACAAACACAGGGCTTCCTCACCGCATAGGGCCAAAGCGTGATAAATCAACTGGGATTCTTGCCAGGGCACTTTGCCGAGATTGTACAATTTCATTTTTATTTCCTTTTAAAAACGATCTCATTCACTTTGATTCTAAATATAGTTAGTGCCTGAACGAAAACCTCGTTCAGGCACGGTTTTAAATTTTAGGTTTTAAGTTTCAGGTCAGACACTATTTAACCGCTGCCTGGGCGATTTTTACCGGTAAGCGCCTTTTGCACCAATTGGGTAATATCCATAACTTCAATGGCAACCTTATATCTTCTGGCATAAGTGGTCATGGTACGCACACATTGCTGACAGGCAGTAACAATAGTCTGGGCACCGGTTTGCAGGGCCTCATCAATTTTAGCCTTTGCAATATCCGAAGAAAGTCCCGCGTCGATCATCTCAAGGTTGCCTCCGCCTCCGCAGCACAGACAATTTTCACGATTATGGGCCATCTCCACAAGCTCAACACCCGGGATAGAACGGATGATCTGTCGAGGGGCGTTATATTCTCCGCTTCCCCGGCCCAGATCACAGGGGTCATGATAGGTCACTGTCAAGGGAAGTTCATTAAACATAATTTGCCCTGAAGCCATTAACTGGTTTAAAAACTGAGTAATATGGTAAATTTCAAATTCTTCAGGGTAATTCTCGCTCCACATTTGATAACAGGAGGGACAGGAAAAAATTATTTTTCGGGCTCCTTTGGCCCGAACTGCTTCAAGATTGTGGCCAATCAAATCTTTGGTCTGATCCCTGAGCCCGGCACCTAGCAGGGGAAACCCGCAGCACCACTCTTCTTCACCCAGCAGGGTGAAGTCCACCCGGGCTGATTCAAAAATTTCCACCAGCGCCAGTGGAATTTTCTGAACCATGGGAAAATAGGAAGAGACACAACCGGTAAAATAAACCACGTCTGCCTGATCTTTAATAAACCCATGATCCGGGGCATCGGGCAGATCCTCCACCCATTCTGCACGCTCCTGGTTATCTTCATCAAAAACATTATGACTTCCAGCCAGATTTTCACCAATCATATCTACTTTTTTTGGATAGGCCTTACTATGAACCATGTCCTGACGAAGGGACAGCCACAGATCTTTTATGTGGATACCCGAGGGGCAGACCTGCTGGCATCCGCCGCAGAGGGTGCAGGCAAATACAGTATCACTAAATGGTTTTAATAGTTCCTGGCCAAGGGCTTTTTTACCAAAAAACTTTTGCAAAAACCCTGTACGGGAACGCATGATCCTGCGCAGTTCATTGATTCGATACACGGCCGACAGCTTCCCATCCTCTGCAGCCGAAACTGCAGGGCATACATCCACGCACAGGCTGCAACCGGCGCAGGCATCCATCTGCAAAATTTCAAAGATCGTATAATCTGTCTGGGCCATTTTTAATGTTCTTTGTATTTTTCGATATCAGCCAAAAGCCACTTATCAATTGCATCGGTTCCATGGATCAGATTCTCCACCTCTCCCATGTCGACGGGTTTGATCTTATACATCCAGCCTGTCCCATAGCAATCCTGGTTAATAAACTCGGGATCAGCTTCAAGAGCCTCATTGCCCTCTATGAGCTCGCCGTTAACCGGTGCATAGACCTTGCCCAGCCATTTGCCTGATTCAACCTGGGCAAATTTCTTACCGGTTTGTAATTTTTTCCCCACAAAAGGAATTTTTACAAAGACAATATCACCAGCCATCTTTTGGGCAAAATCATCCATGCCCATGACCAGAATGTCTCCTTCGATACGAACCCAATAGTGATTTTTCTCGTAGTATAAATTTTCAGGCATTTGATACCCATGAATTTCCATATCCGTCTCCTTTTATAATGACAAGCATTTTAACTCAACTTTCGGACTTAAGTTTTTGACCCGGGGTCAGGCTTTCTTTATTGTATTTTTTATCAACAATCTTTTATTAAACAGTCAAAAAGGACAATAAGGAAAGCCTGACCCCACTCATGGCTCCTTCATGATCAGAATGATGGGAGCTGTGATAATATGAGACATGCGCGTAAAAGGAATCAGGGCTATAAAAATGCCTGTCAGAATTGCATGGGCATACCAGAAGAAACCATAGATATCTGTTAACCCGGTCATGTCTCTAAACATCAGACTGATACCATATCCCAAAAACGCCCATTCTGCTCCACCTGGCCATCCGGTCATGGCAATACGCAGCCCCTCCAGGATAAATCCCACGAAAACGATCAGGCCTATCATTGCTGACATCCCCCGTCCCGGTTCGGGCAGCGAGGCAATTATTCCTTCTGAATTCTTTTTCTTGCGGACAAAAGCCAATAATGAACCTGTAAGGATCATTAAACCCGTTATATCAAAGGACAACGCACGCAAGGCATAATTTTTATCCAGCATGACGGCAGATACTGATCCGTCCGGCAGAAATAAAGAACATAAAAGTGCTGTCAGACCAAAAGCGAACCTGAAAAGAAACGGGAAAAAAATCAGGGAGTGGATGATCCAGCGGGCCTTTGACTGCTGAAAAAGTCGTTTCAATAAAAACACCTCTAGAAAAATCATTTTCAAGGCCTGGAATAATTTGAAAGGGGAAAGGGCATCGGATCTAAATCGGGTTTCAGGTTCTGTTTTTTCGTTTGTCCAGAGTACTCTTTTATCCATTGATCCTGAAAACCAGACCATGCCAAGTCCCACCATGCCCACCAGAAATATAAATAAGAAGACAAGCGTTGTTTTGTCATTCACAGAAAAAGTTGCCACATGGCAGGGCATGCACAATATACTTTTAGGGGGCAGCACCATGGATGATGCACCCAGTGTATTCCTCTGAAAATGACAGTTCCCGCATAATTCATCTATTTTGGACTGTATTGCCTGATGAGGCGGTAATGTCATGCCGGGCCGGAACATACGGCTGGAAATAATTCTTTTTGATTCAGGATCCACCGCGGGAATGCCCCCTTTAATATGACAGGCATTGCAGGAAACCCGGCTATGGGCATCATGAATTAGCTTTTCATCATGGGGATCATGACATTGACGGCAATCAACCTGTGCAAAGACAAATTGTTCATGATCTTCCTCTGCCGCCTGTGCATGACATTCCAGGCACTGAATCTCTTTGTGAATGGATGCTGCATGATCAGCCCCCATTTCCTCATGGCATTCCACGCACTGGACTGAGGCATAGCCGTTTACGACAAACGCAAATAGAAAAAAGATGCTCAAGGTAATAGGCCCTATGCCTCTCCCAATTTTTATCATTGGGCATCTGTCCTCAGTGGATTTCGCAATTTCGGCACCACATCAGTGCAGTCTTCGGTCTTGACACATCGATAAAATTCATCTGCCCGATATGAACTTCGCACCAAGGGTCCGGCAGCGACTTCCCTGAATCCCAGGGCCCTTGCCGTGGATGCCCATTGATCAAATTCAGACGGCGGGATATAACGTTCCACTGGAACGTGATCTTTGGAAGGTGCAAGATACTGGCCCAGTGTCAAACAATCGCAACCGGTTTTTTTAATTTCTACAAGGGTTGCTTTAACCTCATCCCGACGTTCACCCAGGCCAAGCATTAATCCTGATTTCACTGAAAGGCCCTTCTCAGCCGCAAAGGACAGCACATCCAGGGATCGCTGAAACAGTGCCTGGGGACGTACAGACTCATACAACCCTGGCACCGTTTCTATATTATGGTTAAACATATCCGGCCGGCTTGCACATATCTGCTCCAGGGCAGGCGTTGATCCCTTAAAATCCGGAACAAGAATTTCAATCCGCGTTTTTGGAACAACACTGCGGATCTCGGCCAGGGTTCGGACAAACTGACCCGCTCCACCATCCGGCAAATCATCCCGGGTCACTGAAGTAATAACAACATAAGAAAGCCCCATCCGTTTGACAGCCTCGGCAAGCCGACCTGGTTCCCCTATGTCTAACGGCTCTGGTCGACCTTTGGAGACGGCACAGAATCTGCAGTTTCGGGTGCAGTTTTCACCCAGAATCATAAATGTAGCCGTACCCCGGTTGAAACATTCAATAAGATTAGGGCAATGGGCGCTCTGACAGACTGTTCCCAGATGCAGATCGTGCATCAGGCCCTCGACCTTTGCACCTTCCGGGGAATGGTGGATGGGCAGCCGCAGCCAGTCAGGATGAGGTGAAATTGGATTGATATGATAACCAAAACATTTATGAAAATTTAAAACAAACTTCTTTTTAATCACTTCCAGATTCACGGGATATCCCAGTTCTTTTTCCATTGAAGTCATGACTTCGCCCGGGTGACCGCAGGGGATGATCCACTGAAATGCACTCAAGTCATTATTGACATTCAAAGCCACCCCATGGGAGGTGATCCTTTGTTTAACTGCAATTCCAATACTGGCAATCTTTTTTCCAGCAACCCAGATACCGGGTTGACCCTCTTTGAAGATGGGATTAAGGCCATATTCCGTCAACACGTCAGCCACGGCTGTTAACAAAGTCTGAACATACCAGTGAAGATCCAGGTCATAAAGCTTGATGATGGGGTATGCAACCATTTGGCCCGGGCCATGAAAAGTGGCCTTGCCCCCGCGGTCACTTTCAAACAAAGCCATGCCCAGATTGCGTAACAACACTTTTGAAATACAAAGGTCACTGAAATCCCCGCTTCGGCCAATGGTTACCACGGGCGGGTGTTCCACTAAAATCAGTCGATCATTGCTTTTTGGGGTCAGGCGCTCTTCAACGCATTGCTTTTGCAGGTCACAGGCAGCACCATACTCTATTTGTCCCCAATCCTGAACCTCTAATGATTTTTCTGATTTCATTTTTTCCATACTCAACAAGCATATCTATCGTTTTGGTAAATACAGTGCCCACCCTAAAGCATCTCTGGCGGCATCCACCACGTTTTCTGAAAATGTCGGGTGTACCCGGATCCCGGCTGCCAGTTCCGCGACGGTATACTCAAACTGCATGGCAACCACAGCCTCCCCGATCAATTCATTGGCGTTTGGCCCCACAATATGAACACCCAGAATCTTTCCATAACGTTCATCAAATACCACCTTAACAGAACCTTTCATTTCATTGACTGACATGGCCAATCCATTGATGGCATAAGGAAATTCTCCAACGGTGACGTCCAGATCCTGATTTTCCGCCTCTTCTTCGGTCAGTCCCACGGAGGCCACCTCTGGAAAACTCCAGGCCCCCCTTGGGACTAAATTGAAAGAAAATAGTTTGGACTGACCCATGGCATTTTCAGCGGCAGTGATTGCCATGGCCGAAGCAGCATGACTCTGCATGGTGTGGCCGACCACATCTCCAATAGCATAAATCCCCTCTACACTGGTCTGAAGAAAATCATCTGCCCGAACGCTCCCGTCCTCATCAAGAAGTATCCCGGCATTTTCAAGTCCCAGATTCTGGGTGTTTGGCAGTCTTGGTGCACAAAGTACTTTTTCCACTGTTATCGTTGGATTTTTTGATCCGGACAGACTGCAAATGAATTCATTGCCCACAGGCTTTACAGATTCCAGTTTTTGACCCAGAAAAAGCGTCACGCCTTCATCCCTTAATGCCTGGGCCAGTCGCTGACTTGAATCCTGGTCCTCGCGGGGTAAAAGTCGACGAGTTTGCGCTGCAAGGGTTACTTTACTTCCAAAACGACAAAAAATTGTTGCCATCTCGACCTCGATCGGTCCAGCACCATAGATTAGAATTGATGCGGGCAGGTTTTGCAGATCTAAAGCCTGGTCCGTTGTGAGTAAGGCATCTTTCAGGCCCGGGATGTCCGGCACTGCCATGCGGCTGCCCGTGGCAATAATATATTTCTTGGCCTGATAAACAGCACCGTTTATATCAATCTCACCCGGGCTTTTAAAAACTCCCCGGCCTTTGAGCACCTCTACGCCATAATTGCCTAACAGGGCTTCCATGCCCATACGAATATCGCTGCTGACCCCGTTTTTACGTTCCACAATGGTTTGAAAATCAATACCCTCAACCTTTGCCCGGATACCAAAATCACCTGCACCTTGAATCCTTCTCAGGGTATCGGCCGCGCGCAGCCATACCTTGATAGGAATGCAGCCCCGGTTGACACAGGTGCCCCCAATGATATCCGTCTCCACCAATGCCACACCGGCATCCAGTTGCGCCGACCGGATTGCAGCGGCGTATCCACCGGGACCACCGCCGATTATGATCACATCATACATAAATTACCTCATTCACATTAAAGATTTGAATACGTCTCATTACAGCATCAGGAGCGGTTCTTCGATCATTCGTGTTAAAGTTTTCAGAAACATGGCACCCGGCGCACCATCAATGATGCGGTGATCAAAGGTCAGGCTCAAAGCAATACGGGGTTCCACAACCACTTCACTGTTTTTTACCCAAGGCTTTTCCACAATTCTACCCAATCCCAGAATAGCACTTTCCGGAAAATTGACAATGGGCGTAAAATGATCGATTCCCCAGGCACCCAGATTGGTAATCGTAAACGTGCCGCCCTGGAGTTCATCCAAAGACAAGGTGTTTTGCTTTGCCTTATCCACCAGTTGACCCATTTCTTTTGCAATGGTCATGATGGATTTTGTATCTGCATTTCGAATTTTTGGAACAATCAGCCCCTTGCCCACATCCATTGCCGCGCCGACATGGATCTGCTTCCAGACCTTTATCATTTCCCCATCCACAGATGAATTGACCCTGGGGTGTTGACGCAAGGCCAATGCCACGGCTTTGATCATTATGGCATTGTAAGAGATCTTTGTTTCATCCGGATCGAGAATATTATTAATGCGATTGCGAAAATCCTGCATCCCTTTGGCAGATACTTCGGTTTGCAGCGTCAACTGGGCCTGGGTGTTCAAACTTAAGTGCATATTTTGAAAAATGACTTTCCTTATCCCCTGAATGGGAATTTCTTCAGCCACGGTCAACGCAAACTCGGATTCTTCAGGCGCCGGGGCTTTGGATATAGGTGCGGGTGCAGCTTGCGTGGGTGCTGCCAGTATCTTTTGGATATCAGCCTCGACAATCCGTCCTCCCGGCCCGGTTCCGGGTATCTTTGCCAGATCCAGGTCATGGTCTTTGGCCATACGCCGTGCCAGCGGCGAGGCAATGATGCGCTCTCCGACTTTTGAGCCAGCAGTATCAGTTGCTGCAGGAGCCGTTTTGTCTAATTTCCCGCCTGGTTTATCTTCCGACTGTTCGACTATCACTCCAGCATCTACAGGATGCTCTTTTTGCAGAATTGCCAATTCTGCCTCATCTGTCGCTATATACCCGATGATCTGAGCAACCAGAACCATTGTTCCGGCTGGAACTACAGGATAGACCAGACCTTTTACTGGAGAAACAATTTCAAAGGACACTTTATCGGTTTCAATGAGTGCAACCATCTGTTTAGCCGCAACAGTCCGGCCCATATCAAAGGACCATTTCACCAGTTTTGCTTCCTCCATGGTCAATCCGAGTTTTGGTATTGTGATTTCTGTCACCATGAGTACTCCTATTTACTTATATGTTACCGCTTGAACTGCCGCTACCACATCAGACACCTTGGGCAGACAATAATCTTCCAGGCCCGGAGAAAAAGGAATTGGTACATCCCTGGCTGCTACGCGTTTGATCGGCGCATCCAGATAATCAAACAATTCTTCCTGTATACGGGCAGCCAGTTCCGCTCCATAACCACCGGTCAGACAAGCTTCATGTACAACGACAGCCCGGTTGGTCTTGCGAATGGATTGGGCCACGGTTTCCATATCCAGCGGTTTAAGGGTCCTCAAATCAACAATTTCAGCTTCTATATTTAAATCAGCCAGTACATCGGCTGCAGCTTGACATAGATAGTAGCTGGAGCCATAGCACAAAAGGCTTACATCTTTGCCCTCACGTTTGACGGCGGCCTGCCCCAAAGGAATCAAATAGGGCTCTTCAGGTACTGGACCCTTTTTGGCGAAAAGCTGTTTGTGCTGGAAAAACATTACAGGATTATCGTCTCGAAGAGCTGACTTGATCAATCCTTTTACATCAACCGGTTCACTGGGGACCACCACTTTTAAACCAGGTGTATGCACAAACCAGGCTTCCAGGGATTGAGAATGCTGGGCCGCCGCCCTTAAACCTGCACCATCCGGGCACCATAACACCATTGGCACCTTTACCTGGCCACCGGACATATAACGGATTTTAGCAGCCTGGTTGCACAGTTCATCCATGCAGCAGGTGACAAAATCGGAAAAATGCATGTCAACAATGGGTCGCATACCGGTCAGTGCCGAACCCAACCCCACTCCGGCAATGGCAGATTCACTGATCGGTGCATCAATGATCCGGCCGGGAAAACTTTTTGGAAGCCCTTTAAACTGACCAAAAATACCTTCATGAACGGCCAGGTCTTCGCCGATGATAAAAATACTTTTGTCCCGGGTCATTTCTTCGTGGAGCGCCTCGGCAAGGGCTGCGGAAGCACTTATTATTCTTTCCTTCATGATGGAGATCCTCCTTTAAAATCGCTTACAAAGAGATCTTCCAATGCTTCTTCCGGTGCAGGAAATGGACTGTCTTTGGCAAAGGTAACTGCTTCATTAAGCTCTACAGACACATCCTCCCAGATCTTTTCAAGGTCCTTTTTTTTTAATTTTCTATTTTCGACCAGATAGTTGGAAAATCGTTCGATGGGATCCTTTTCCTTCTGCCATTCATCAACTTCCGCTTCGGTTCTGTATTTTTGGGGATCTCCTTCAAAATGGCCACGGATACGATAGGTTTTATTTTCAATAAAGGTGGGCCCCTCTCCTTTACGTGCGCGTTCAACCGCTTTTTGCGTCGCCTTTCTAACCGCAAGCACATCGTTGCCGTCAACTAAAACACCGGGCATGTTATAGCCGGCTGCCCGGATACTTAAATCCCGTACGGATCCGGAAACAGTTTGAGGTGTAG
>JAOZRF010000449.1 GCA_029940245.1 Desulfobacula sp. | reverse complement strand
CAAAGGCGGCAACATGTGGCTTGGCGGAGAGGATATCGACCGTAAAATCGAGGATTTTGTGCTCGGTGAAACAGAGCGCGAATATGGCATTGAAGATATCGGCCAGTTGATAGACCACCAGGAAACCGGTAAAAAAATCCGCTTTTTAGGTGAGCTGAAGGCTGCTGTGGAGCAGGCAAAAATCAACTTAAGCGATCAGGAAGCAACCTATGTTGAAATTTTGGGTCTTCTAAAGGACAATGACGGCGATCTTCTGGATATAGATATTACCTTGACTAGAAAACAGCTTGAAACCATTATCCAGCCAGTGGTTGAGACTGCCATGGAACTGTCCCGAAAGCTGCTGGATGATATCTATTTTACACCGGATTTGATAGATAATGTGCTGCTGGTTGGCGGAAGTTCAAAAATCCCTTGTATTATCAAGGCGGTGGAAGCCATGTTCGGCTCGGATAAGGTGCTTGTCCATGAGCGACCCATGTTAGCCATTGCCGAAGGCGCAGCTATTTTAAGCCACCGGCTTTCCGATACTTATGAGTGTGCGGGGTGCGGAAAAACGGTCTCCCAGTCAGACATAGTCTGCAGCAATTGTGGGTTTGATCTGGAGAAGCACACCATTGATCAGGGTGTTCTTGATATTGTCCACGCAACGGCTCATGATTATTACGTTGCCCTTGAAAATGGTGACCGGTATTTGTTTGTTGAAAAAAACACTCCTCTTCCCTGTGAACAGACTGAAGTTTTCAAGCTGGTTCATTCTGATCAAAATCTGGTTCACATGAAATTTTCTAACATGGTCAATGATAAAGAAGAGTCCATTGGCGATTTCTGGCTGGGTTTTGATCATAAAACCATTGATAAATACCGGACGAATCACTCGGATGAGACCCGGGAGCTGCCGTTCAGTATTGAAGTGACCTTGAAGATTGATGAAAATAATCTTGTTGAAGTTGCTGCATCGCTGAAAGAGCTTCCCGAGGTGGAGTTAAGCAAAACATTATCAAGAGGTCAGGCTGATGAAAAATTGTTCAAAATTCTGGAAAAAATAATCAATGAGGCCAATGAAAAAGGATACGAAACCTATACCATTAACGATATAACAACCCGGACTGTTTCCATTTTAAAAGAAATCCACAGGGTGATCGATCAAAAGACCGGTGAGGTTATCGAACCGGTCTACAACCTTGCAGAAATGAACCTTGATAAAACAAAACGGCTGGCAGAAGAGGGCGTGGACTGTTATGCGTTCATATACTATGCAGAAAACCTTCTTGAAACGTTTCTCGCAGCGTTTTCATCAAAAGATAAGTCATTGATGAAAAAAAAGATTGAACACCTTAAAACAATGAATCTTAATGGAACCTATGAAGAAAACCTTGATGCCTATAACGATTTAGACAGATTAATTGATAAGTTCCCATTGCCCAACATTCTCATGCGTATCACCAAGGCAGCAGACCTGTGTGAAGAGAATGACCCCCCCAGAGCACCTAAATTTTATGGTGCAATTTCAAGCATCCTGGCGGCAGTGGAAAAAGAAAACAGTGAGCGGATTGATGCCACGCTTGATAAAATTTTACCCGAGGTAGATGAAGTGATCCAGCAATATGATTCTAAAACCGGAACAATTAAAAAAGGTATTACCCGGTAAATGAGTTTTGAAATAACCTGCCCTGTCTGTCATTTTGAGCATATCCCCCGGGACAGGGATTTCTGTCCCCAGTGTGATTCAGATCTGGTCTGTTTCAGGCTTCTGGATGCTCTTCCGGATTTACCCGGGGAATCATTGATTGATCTGCCAAAGGATACACAGCCAGCCGGACAGGAAGAATCCTGGTCAGATACGGATAAACTGCACAAAAGCAAGGTCTCGGGTTTTCCAGTTGTCCTGGTTGTGATAATTTTATTAACCATTGCCTGCCTTTTGGGATATATTGCCCATCGTTTCTCTTCCAGCCGGTCCATTGTGCAAAAACTGAATACTGACATGATTCGGGTTCAGGCTATACTGAGTAAAGATCAAAAGAAGATCAGTAAAACCCCGGAAGCAGGTACAAGACAAATGGATGATCTGGAAAAGCGTGTTAAAGAACTGGTTGAGATGACAAAAAATAATAAAACCCGTCTGGCCCGGATCATGCCTGAAAAAGAAACAGTTTCTAAGGTTTCTGAAGAAAAAACAGGAACGTCTGAAACTATAAGCAAAACAAGAGGGCCATGTTTTGATACCTACCGTGCAACTGATAAGGATACCCTGTGGAAGATTGCCAGGAATCTTTACGGTTCAGGAATTTTCTATCCCGTACTGATGGAACATAATCCTGATATAAGTGTGTACAGTATCAGCAGCAAGGATACGCTGCGCTATCTGTGCGATAAAACAAAGGCTGCCGATGTCTATAAGGTCATAACCGGCACAAAACAAAAAAGGCGCTACTGGAACTATACCGTTCGATCCGGGGATACACGAAAAACCATCATAGACCGATACTGTTTGAATAAAAAAGACTGTCTTATAGAAGATAAACCTCTTGAGGCCGGGATGACAATAGGAGTTTTTCTGGAGTAGAAAAATGGCTAAAAAAAAGAATAAAATTGATACTGCCCTGCTCAACAAATCTCTAAATGCTAAGGATCACAAAGTCAGAGCTGCTGCGGTTAATGTCCTACGTTACAACATGGACAAAGTTCTAAATGCTAAAGAGCTACTTATTGAAGCCTTCTTTACCATTGAAAAAGGAAACAGGAACGGACGTTTTACCATGCTTG
>JAOZRF010000448.1 GCA_029940245.1 Desulfobacula sp. | reverse complement strand
CAGGTGAGTATGGAAATAATAATAATTCCATTTCTTCTTTTTTTATCCGGCGGTTTCAGCCTGTTTTTGTCCCTGTATGCCCAAAGTAAAAGACCTTCCACTTTAATTCATATTTTTTCCTTGTTTTCCATTGCAGTTTTTATTTATGCATTTGGCTATGGGTTTGAGTTCTTAAGCCGGACACTGGAAGACATGCTTTTCTGGTCAAAGATACAATACCTTGGCATCTCTTTTCTGCCGGGGCTGGTTCTGTCCTTCTCAATATGTTATACGGGCAGACAGGGGGGGCTGAGCCCGCTAAGGCTAGTTTTGATATTTACCATCCCCATGATAACCCTTTTGGCAAGACTATTAAACCCATATCATTTCCTTTTTTATAAGACTGTTGCCGTGGATCTCACTGCCAATATGCCTTTGCTGAATTTTGAGCCGGGACCTTTCTACCTGATCCATGTCTGCTATTCAAATATTGCCTTAATTTTTTCCAGTTTCCTGCTGATAAAATTTTTTATCCACGCGGCTCCTTCCTACCGGAAACAGACCATGACCATACTGATTGCTTCCAGCATACAATGGATTGGCTATGTGATTTACTTGTCGGGTTTAGGGCCTGAAAACCTTGATATCAATCCGCTTTTATTTTCTTTGAGTGTGATGGTCTATGCCTTTGGCATCTTTAAATTTTCTTTATTCAATCTGGTGCCGATGGCAAGGGAGACTGTGTTTGAGGGAATGCAAGATGCCATTCTGGTTGTGGATCCGGAAATGCGTCTGGTGGATTACAATAGACGATGTCTGACCTTGCTCCCGGAAATTCATAAAAACAATATCGGCGAGGATATCAAAACAATACTAGCCGGATATCCAAAAATACTGAAAATATTGACTATGACCCAGGCAACAGGTGTTAAAATTCCCCTGATGGAAAACAACATGCCACTTTTTTTCCAAGTATCGCTTTTGCCGCTGTTTGACAGAAAAAAAAGAAAACTTGGCAGCATCATCGCCCTGACTGATGTCACCAGACAAACAAAGTTCATGCATGAGCTTGAAAAAATGGCCACCATTGATGAACTTACCGGGATTCATAACCGGCGGAATCTGATGATACAGGCAGAAATTGAAATGAGCCGATCCATAAGAAATGGCAGACCCATGTCCCTGATACTCATAGATCTGGACAATTTTAAAAGCATAAATGATACCTGGGGGCATCATTGTGGGGATTTGGTGCTCAAGGCCTTTGCCAGGGCAGTGAAACACAATATCCGGGAAATTGATATATTTGGCCGCTACGGGGGTGACGAATTTATAATCGTGCTGCCGGAAACTGATCAACCCATAGCCTTGGAAACAGCCAATCGTCTTTGCCGGTTAGTTGCAGACCTGCCTGTTAATTTTAAGAAACAAATCATCAAGCTGACCATAAGCATAGGGGTCTCCGGGACCCGGGACCTAAAAAATCAATCCGTTGAGACCCTGCTTCAATATGCGGATAAAGCCCTTTACACAGCCAAAAAAAACGGAAGCAACAGGGTGGCTTACAATTAAAGATACAATAAACAGAACGTTTCACCTGTTCAATTAATTTTTTGGCTGCCATAAAAAATTTATGGTACAGCCTTATTTTGTTATATAAATTTTAAAATTTTCCTTGTTTATATTTCCAATTAATTCTATAAAATACTGCATTTTTTGTATAAAAATTAAAACGGAAGATGATCTTATCGGTGTAAGGTCATCAAAGAAAGAAGCAAGAATAAAAAATGGAGGTAAGTTTATGTCAATTTTAGTATTTGGTCACAAAAATCCAGACACTGATTCAGTCTGTGCAGCGATTGCACTTGCAGATCTTAAGAAAAAACTGGGCGAGGATATTGCTCCTGCAATGCAGGGAGAATTGAATCCTGAATCTAATTTCGTACTTAAAAAATTTGGTGTCCCAGGGCCGGAGATTGTTACTTCGTATGCAGGAAAAGATGTTTATCTTGTAGATCATTCCGATCTTGCCCAGAGTGCTGATGATCTTGGCGATGCCAATATTCTTGGCATTGTCGATCACCATAAACTGGGTGATGTCACTACATCTCAGCCGCTTGAATGCTGGATATGGCCTGTTGGCTGTTCCTGCACTGTTGTTACGTCAATGTATAATTATTTTGATGTTGAAATACCAAAAGATATAGCAGGAATAATGCTTTGCGCTATTCTTTCTGATACTGTTATTTTCAAATCAGCCACATGCACGGATGCGGATAAAAAAATATGTGCACAACTTTCTGAAATCTGTGGAGAAAATGACCTGGAAGCTTTGGGTATTGAAATGTTCAAGGTTAAATCCGCGGTTGAAGGAACCCCGATCCGTGAACTTGTTTTCCGGGATTACAAAGATTTTAATATGAACGGAAAAGGCATTGGTGTAGGACAGCTTGAATTGGTTGATCTTTCCATTGTTGATAATATCAAGGCTGATCTTGAAAAAGATATTCAGGCCCTTAAAAAAGAAAAAGGTCACCACAGTGTGTTCCTTATGCTGACAGATATTATGAAAGAAGGGACAGAACTTTTGATTGCTTCAGATGATGACTCTATTGTTGAAAAAGCCTTTGGAGTTGCTCCTGCTGAAGGAAGAGCATGGCTTCCCGGCATTATGAGCCGTAAAAAACAGATCGTTCCTTTTCTTGAAAAAAACTGTTAAAACTGTTGATAAAAAATAAATAGTGCCTGAACGAAAACCTCGTTCAGGCACGGTTTTAAATTTTAGGTTTTAA
>JAOZRF010000064.1 GCA_029940245.1 Desulfobacula sp. | reverse complement strand
TTATCAGAAAATTCGGAGATAAAAAATGGAAGAAAGCAAATCTTTTGACTGGAGTACAGATTTAAAGGAAGTACCTTTCCGGGAGTGGGAAGATAAGTTTACCTGGGTGGAAGAACCATACATCAGCCTGGACGGTGAGACCATTGCCGGCATTGTAAATGTCGAAGAAAGCGTGTTCACAGTGTGTGAAAATGGTGAAGCCTGGGATGCAGTGTATGACAAGGCCTGGAACTTGAGGCCATTGCCCAAAGGCAAGTTTGCAGCCTGTGTCAACCGGGATGATGAATGGACATTGAGCATCGGCGGCAATGAATGGGAAAACCGGTTTGATTTTATCTGGGATTTACAGATGAATCACGATGGTTCATGCCTGAGCCTTGCAGTCCAGAAAGACTCGGAATATGGAATGGCCGTCAACGACACACCCTGGGAAAATATGTATGGCAATATCAATGAAATGGTGTTGGGTGATACTGGCAGTACTGCTGCTGTTGCTCAGGTATCACCATTGGGCCAGGCAGACATTGAAGGGTTTAAGCAGGGGATTTTTTCCTGTGTCGTCAATGGAGAGGCAATTGATAAGAATTTTTTGAACATCTGGGATATCAGTTTTGATTCAGGAGGAAAAAACGTTGCCTATGGTGTAAGGCTGGATAGAACAAATTATACCATTGCTGTTAATGATACGGCCTGGGATAAAAAATTTCAGTCTGTGTGGAAACCGGTCTTTCTTTCAGGCGGAACATCAGTTATCGCACCGGTAAAAGAAGGTGGTAAATGGGTTTTATATAAAGACGGTCAGCCTTTCTGGAAAACCAGATACAACCAGATCTGGAAAATGGCTGTATCGGAAAAAACCGGAAATATTGCCGCGATTGCATCGACCAGGTTTGGCAAATGGACCATTGTACAAAATGATCAGCCCTGGAATATGGCCGTGGACCAGATGATTTCCGATCTTTTTTATTCCAGAGACGGTTCTACCCTGGTTGCCGTTCTCAAGGAAAAAGAGTTCTGGACCCTTGCCGTTAACCAGAAAAAATGGGATCTTAACGCAGATAAGGTGTTTACCCCCTGTATCAGTTCAGATGGAAAGTTTGTCTGTGTCGTCATTGAAAAAAAGGGACAATATTTTATGGCTGTAAACAACCATCTGATCCCCGGTGGATATGATTTTATGGCAACACCGGTGATCAGTTTTGACAACACGCAAATTATGCAAAAAGCAATAAAAGACGGCGTGTATCAACGGCGGATACTGTCAATGGACAAGCTTTTATAAAAGGACGTTCTTTTAAAAGGAGATAAATATGAATGCGTTTATCGATTTTATTATGGGGCCAATGGTCTGGATTACTTTTTTGATTTTCATCCTTGGTCTGATACTTAAAATTGTTCTAATACTCAAAGATGTGAATGCCAGGGAGCCATATATTTATTCCTATATGACCCTTAAGCACAGCTTAAGATCAATCGCTGCCTGGTCAATTCCATTTTTTCCTAAAAGTACAAAACAAAGCCCCGTATTTTATGGGGTATCCTATATTTTTCACCTGCTTCTTTTTCTTGTTCCCATTTTTTTGACAGCCCATATTGTTCTGGTCAATGAGGCATTTCAGGTCTCCTGGATTGCCCTGGATGACAGCATAGCCGATATATTAACGATTATGGTTGGTCTTGGACTGGTATTTTTTATGATTCGCAGAATGATGGTTCCAGAAGTAAAATATTTGACCTCCTGCAAAGATTATCTATTAATCTTAATTGTTGCATTGCCTTTTATTACAGGTTTTATAGCATATCACCAGTTTTTTTTATACCGACCAATGGTTATCGCCCATGTGATTTCAGGAGAGATTATGCTTATTCTCATTCCGTTCTCAAAATTTTCTCACATGATTGTGGCTCCCTTGACAAGGGCTTATATGGGCTCTGAATTCGGAAATGTCAGACATGCAAAAGACTGGTAACAGGCAATAAGGAGATAAAAATGTCAAATGAGATAAAAACAATGGATAAATCACCTATTGTGAAAAAAAAGAATACGGATGAAGCAGTTGAATCAGGGTTGGCAAAACTGACACGGGAAAGAATCAAAAATACCATTAACCAGGTGCTTCAAAATGAGACCGGCCCCCGGTTTAAAGCCTATGTGGAAACCTGTATGCACTGCGGCCTTTGCGCGGAAGCCTGCTTGTATTTCCTTTCCAATGACCGTGATCCATCCTATTCCCCGGCAGGAAAGGTAAAACAGACCATCTGGGAAATGCTGGATAAAAAAGGGGAGGTCTCAATAGATTTTTTAAGACGCGCTGTTCATATTGCCCATCTTGAATGTAATGTGTGTAAGCGATGTTCCATGTATTGCCCTTTTGGTATTGATATTGCCTATCTTATGCTGATGGTAAGAAGAATCTGTCATAAACTTGAAATAACCCCTTTATATATTCAGGATACGGTGAACAGCCATTCTGCAACCATGAACCAGATGTGGGTGAAAGAGGATGAATGGATTGATACCCTTCAATGGCAGGAAGAGGATGCAAGGGAAGAGTTTGAAAATTTGAGAATTCCATTGGATAAAGTGGGTGCGGATATCATGTATTCGGTTATCGCACCTGAACCAAAATTTCAGGCAGGGTTGATCTACCAGATGGCTACCATTATGCATGCTGCAGGGGTTAACTGGACCATGCCCTCAACTCCGGGGTGGGATAACAGTAATATGGCCATGTTCACAGGTGACAATGAAATTTCAGGTCGAATTGCCAGGGCATTTTATGAAACAGCAGCAAGGCTCAAGGTAAAACGCGTCGTCATGGGTGAGTGCGGTCATGCGTTCAGGTCAACTTATGATGTGGGAAATCGCTGGATCGGATGGGCAATGCCGCCTTTTGAGGTTGTCCATGCCTTGGAATTTTATCATGAGCTTTTAACTTCGGGCAGGATTAAAATTGCTCAGAAGTATAAAAAGACGGTAACTCTCCATGATCCCTGCAATGTATCCAGGGGAAGGGGATTGCACGATATGGCAAGGGAAATTACCAATATGCTGTGCGAATCTTTTATAGAGATGACACCTAACCGGGAACATAATTATTGCTGTGGTGCCGGCGGTGGTGTGATCAATTGCGGCCCTCCTTATAAAGGGGAACGGATGGTGAATAACAGGGTAAAAGCAGAGCAGCTCAAGGCAACGGGTGCCGAGGTTTTGATTGCTCCCTGCCACAATTGTCACAGCGGGCTTGAAGACATTATCCATCATTATAATCTGAACATGGAAGTAAAGTTTTTAGGGGATATCATTTTTGAAACCATGGAAAAGAAAATTTATCAATCAGGAGATTAAGATGAAAAATAAAATTATTTTTTTGAGTTTTATATTGTTTTTATTGACTGCTGTAGTTGCCTTTTCCAATACTGAGCTTGAAAGACTTGACAATTCAGACTTTCAAAAGCCGCAGAGGCCAGGTGCTGTATTTGAGCATGACGGGCATAATGAAATGGCAGGGATAGATGATTGTAACGTCTGCCACCATGTGTATGAGGGGAAAAAACTGGTTGAGGATGAATCCAGTGAAGACAGCAGTTGTGCTGACTGCCATTCTTTAAAGGCAGTTGTGGATAATTCTATTACTCTGGAACTTGCATATCATAAACGATGCAAGAACTGTCATTTTGAACAAAATAAAGGACCTGTACTTTGTGGTGAATGCCATATCAAATAGTAAGGAGAGATTACATGGGTAAAAAAATTATGATAGTGGATGATGATCCAGCCATAACAACATACTTGAAAACACTTTTTACTGACAATGGGTATGAAACCTGTGTTGCCGTTGATGGTAAAAAAGCCTTTGACACATATCAAGCTGAGACTCCTGACCTTATTACCCTTGATCTTGAAATGCCTGAGGAATGGGGCCCTAGATTTTTTAGGAAAATCAGTAAATTAAAGGGATTCAATACGCCTGTTATCGTTATCAGTGGTTTGTCAAGCAAGGAATATTCGATTCCAAAGGCAGCAGCCATTTTCAGCAAACCCTTTGATACTCAAAAATTGATCGAAAAAGTGTCAGCCCTTTTGAGTTGAAAAATTTCATTCTTGCCTGGTTGACAAAGAAAAAAATGATTTTATTTTAAAATAAAATTTTAGATTAACCATGGTGTTGAGGGTATGGCAAATGGCAAAAAACATGACGGTACAGCTTGCTGTCGAAGAATTTGAACTTTATGATCTGTACAATGATATTATTGAGTCCTATGGACAGGAACTGGAAGACCCAAGCCTTGTGTCAGATTTATATGATTTAATTGATGAATATGAAGAAGAATATGAATTCCGGTGTGATTCAGACGGTGATTTTTCAGAGAGTTTTGAAAGAAATTTAAGAGATGCCATCACAACCATTGTTGAGGGGAATGAAGATCTGGTATTTGTTGTTGATGATGATTATTATTATTCTGATGATACTATTCCTGAAATATTTGATGACGACTTTGAAGAAGACGAGGACAAGGAATTTGATGTTGATCTTGAGGAGGAGGAAGAGGAAGATCCTGAAGAGTTCTGATACCCACTCTCATCATACCCCGGGCAATCAGGCAATGCTTGAGAAAACAACGGCTCAATTTATTGATTGCAAAAAGATAAAATCAGACCAGACCATAGCCCCTGACCAGGAAATTCTAAACGTGTTACACACGCCCGGCCACACAGATGATTCCATCACTTTTATGGCCACTGATTTTTTAGTAACCGGAGATACCTTGTTTAACGGGACCATAGGGAAAAGTAAATCCATATCTCAGGTTTAATGCCGAAGGGATGATAAAGAACTTGCAGAAAAGGAATATGCAGACGGATACAGAGTATGCCGGATTTAAATCAAGAATGGATATATATTAAAGATTCGGTTTGGTTTGTATAAAAATGGTTGAAGATAAAATGACCGCCCTTGATCATTTCTTGTTTTGGTCTTATTATGGGTAATAATTTTTTTTGGAACTCCTACAGTCTTGCAGGATAATAACCGATATTTTTATTCGTTTTTGGAGATAGCATTAATGCTTGGTAAAAATATTAAATTTGTTGGCGATTCCCGGGAAGAGGCATGTTTTGCCCTGGGAAGACAGCTAACCATTGAGTATTATGAATGCGGAGCAAATCTCCTTTTAGATGAGAAAGATGTTGAAAAGGTATTGCGGAAAGCTGCAAATGAAAGTGGTGCAACAATTATCAGCTCTTCATTTCATAAATTTGAACCCCAGGGTGTCAGCGGTGTTGTCATCATAGCAGAATCACATTTTACAGTGCATGCATGGCCGGAACATGATTATGCCGCTGTAGATATATTTACCTGCGGAGACAACATTGACCTGGAAGTTGCTATCAATTCAATGAAAGATTCTTTTCAATCTGAAAATGTTGTTATTTCTTCTGATCAAAATCGAGGGATTATTTCCAAGCCTTTTGCACAAAAGAAAGTGGGTCAGATTGTTAACAATTCAAAAATTTATCCGATTTCCTGGAAAAAAGAGTATGCAAGGAAAAATCCCTGGGGTGTTGTAACGTCTATTGATATTTATAAGAGTGATCCTGCGATTATCAGGGATGCAAAAAGCATTGAACGATTTGTATATGACCTGTGCGATTTGATAGATATGAAACGGTTTGGGGAATGCCGGGTTGTCCACTTTGGAGAAGATGAAAAAATTGAAGGATTCAGCATGACCCAGATGATTGAGACGTCCTTGATTTCAGGTCATTTTGCAAATGCGTCAAACAGAGTATATCTGGATATATTCAGTTGTAAATTTTATGAACCTCGGGAAGTTGCAGAATTTGCCTTGTCATTTTTTAAGGGCAATCATTATAAAATGCAGATTGCTTTAAGACAATAAAATACGCCTAATCCTAACCAATCATAAGTGGGGTCAGGCTTGCATTATTGCATTATTGATATAGATTTATTGATAAAAACACAATAAAACAAGCCTGACCCCGTCTGCACGTCTGCAAGAACTTAAGACCGAAAGTTGAGTTATTATGAAAAATTATAATAAAATAAAACACGGCTGGTTTTCAGAAATATGTCCCATTTGCCCGGGAATGTCACTTTCCCTTGAGATAGAAGAAGTATTGTACAGCAAAAAAAGTCAATTTCAGCAGATTGATATATATAAGACAAAGAACCATGGGAAAATTCTTGTCCTGGACGGGATTATACAGCTAACTGAATCAGATGAATTTGCATACCAGGAGATGCTGGCCCATATCCCTTTGTTTGCCCATCCCAATCCTGAAAACGTTCTGGTTATTGGTGGGGGTGATGGCGGTATTTTAAGGGAAGTTGGCCGCCATGACAGTGTAAGAAAGATTGATTTTTGTGAAATTGATGAAGACGTCATCAAGGTATCAAAACAATTTCTGCCTGATCTTGCCTGCGGATTTGATGATCCCAGGGTCACGGTTCATATCGCAGATGGCAATGCCTATGTTCGGGAAAAAATAAATAGATATGATGTGATTATAGTGGATTCCTCTGATCCCATTGGTCCCGGGGAAGTTTTATTTAAAAGACCGTTTTACAAAGGTTTAAAAGCTGCTTTAAGACATAATGGCATTATTGCCACCCAGGGTGAATCTTTTTTCCTGCATAAAGAGTGGGCTGTCAATCTTGTAAAGATCACAAAAGAATTATTTGCTGTCCGGGCATATGCTTATATCCTGGTACCGACATATCCGGGAGGGCATATCGGTATCTGTTTAGGGTCTTTAGGGCCTGGACTTAAAAAGCCGTGCCGGCATATTTCTGAAAATATTCAGAGCCGGTTAAAATA
Source organism: Desulfobacula sp. (assembly GCA_029940245.1). Classification (GTDB taxonomy): domain Bacteria; phylum Desulfobacterota; class Desulfobacteria; order Desulfobacterales; family Desulfobacteraceae; genus Desulfobacula. Next base: position 3,685 of record JAOZRF010000064.1, on the reverse strand, counting down.
TTATAGTCCCAAAATACATGAGGCCTCTTTTGTTTTGCCTTATTTTGCCCAAAAAATGTTTGAAGCCGTATAAACAAAGAAAAAATATTTAAAAATGCGAGACGACCCGTCATCGAAATTTATTATAAAGACCATTAAATCCGCTTCAAAAGAGGATTTGATACGCCTCTACAAGGAAGCCGGATGGTGGGATACATCCGATGATAAACATCCTGAATTTTTAAATCGGATTGTGGAAGATTCCGCTTTGTTTGTAGGGGCTTTTTTGGGAAAAAACCTCATCGGAACAGGTCGGGCCCTTTCCGATCTGGCAAGTGATGCTTATATTCAGGACGTTGTTGTTTTAAAAGAATTCAGGGGCAGGGGAATCGGCAGAAAAATTATTCAAACATTAATAAAAAAATTAAAGGAAAATGGTGTTGACTGGATCGGCCTTGTTGCTCAGCCGGGAACATCTTCCTTTTATAAGGAACTGGGATTTGAAGTGCTTAAAGATCATGTTGCGCTAAAATATAAGGCTTGATCAAATGTATGCATGGTGTTGTCGCATGCTGATAAAGAAAATTTATTTAGTACTTGACTTTTCTTGCTATTGATATATTATTTTGCGAACTGCTGCTGCTGTATGTAAAGCGCAGAGGTTTCATCCTAAAGGTGTATATCCCTAAAAAAAGGCATTATGCTTAAAGAATGAAACCGGTATTATTTTATTTTTATTACAGGAGATTGCCAACATGGCTAATGGTATCGTAAAATGGTTTAATGACTCAAAGGGTTTTGGATTTATCGAACAAGAAGGCGGAAAAGATGTGTTTGTGCATCATTCAGGCATTAATTCAACAGGTTTCAAATCACTGAATGAAGGGGACCGTGTTTCCTTTGATATTGAAGAAGGACAAAAAGGTCCTGCCGCAACAAATGTAACCGTGCTTTAGTTAGCCGTTTTATTTGTTTTAAAAAAGTCATTTTGGTGACTTGAAAAAATAAAGTCCTTGAACAGGTTAATGTTCAGGGACTTTTTGCTTTTAACGAAAAAGGTGGCAGACACATAATATGGTTTGCAGAAAAATTATGATTTCATTTTGACAACCCCTTGAATTTTGAGCTCTTTGAGTGTAGACTTTATAAAATTGGTCTGGCAGTATGCGTGCTACCCTATTGGGAAAATACCAGGCGTGTTAATATATTCGTATCTTTGATCACAGAGTTTCCGTGTTAAATGGGTAAGATCTGTTTCTTTCGTTGTTTGTCAGGAACCAAAGAAATTTTACACCTGCTAAGTGGTTCAAGAAGGTATCAATTTCAAAACAAGGAGGAGAGATGGAACCCGACAAATTTAGAGAATCCAGACAGGCAATAAACCGGTTATGTAAAAAGATTGATCTATTAATTGAGCAAAAAGAACTTGAAGCATCAACAGAGGGTCATACAGAGGTCTGTTCCTGGCTGGATATCTTAAAGCCCCAGGCAAAAGGTGAAATTCAGAAACGGTCTGTAAAAAATCTGGGTATTAAAATCAAGGGATTGTCAAATCTTATCGCAAAATTGAAACCAAAAAAGAAGTCAGCCGTTAAAAGAGAGCCAAAAATAGCTATTATCTGGGATGAAGAGCGCCTGGAACAATTGTCACCTATTTTTTTGAAAAAAGTATTCAAGAATATGGAAGATGATACAAAAGCCAGGGTTTGTTTCGGCACCACCGGCAAAGGAATCAGACCCAGCTATCAGATTGAATTTGTCAACCAGGAAACCAAAGCGTTTACAGGCTCCGGCCACAAGCCCAAGACAAAATCATTTTCTCCGGGTACACAAAATATTTCCCAACCTTTTTCCCATGAAGTAATTGATTCAATTCTGCACGGGAAACAATAACCGCCTGACAATCGAGACGGTTTTTTCATCAAAAGGTGTGACTTCTTTAACCTGTTGAATTAATGTTTCGCAGGATTTCTCATGGGGTGGCCACTGGGATGTATCGTCCATGAAGGGTATGGAATCCATAGGAATTAATGAAAATCGGGGTACAGCCTGTAATAAAGTTAAGCCTTTCATCTGTTTTGGTATTGCAAGACAAAGCAAATTTCGTTTATAGTGTTGCATTGAAACAGTAATGGATAAAATAAAGAAAGAAAGGACACAAAATGAAAAATCCGATTGATAATTATTGGAATCTTAAACTTGAATCTGTAAAACAAAACCTTGAAAATAATCATTTTGAAGTTTTTATTGCACAGAATGCAAAGCAGGCAAAAGAAATAGCAATTAATGATATCATCCCGGGACTTGATATTAAAAGTGTTTCCTGGGGAGGGTCAATGTCCTTTGTTGCCACAGGTCTTTTCCATGAATTAAAGGACAATCCGGATATTAAGGTTCTCAACACATTTGACAGATCCCTTTCAACAGAAGAAATGATGGATCTTAGAAGGCAATCCTTGATGGTGGACCTTTTTATTACAGGCACCAATGCAGTAACAGAACAAGGTCAACTGGTTAATCTTGATATGATGGGGAACCGGGTTGCCGCGATCATGTGGGGGCCTAAAACGGTATTATTGGTAATTGGCAGAAATAAAATTACCAGTGATCTGGACGAAGCCATGTTCCGGATAAAAAATTATGCCGCACCCGTGAATACCATGAATCTTGACAAGAAAACACCCTGCGCTAAAACGGGGGTGTGCCATGACTGCGACAGTCCTGACAGGATTTGTAATTATTGGACAATTATAGAAAAAAGTTTTGTCAGAAAAAGGATTAAGATTATTCTGGTAAATGAAGACCTGGGATTTTAAATTATGCAGAAAATTATGGTTTTCCAGCAGAATGGGTCTGGAAAGACTAAAATACACGGCATCAATAAATTTGGTGAAAAACAATTTGATATTGAAACCTTTGATATTGATGTACCATTGCCTCTTGTCATTGATGACACATCCCCATATCTGCCAGAGACCATAAAAGCAGATATCGTGCTTGATTATTTAAAACACAGGGATCTTTCAGACGATTTAAGTTGTCTTTGTAAAAAACTGGATATTCCAATGATTGCTTCAGGCAAAAAAATAACAATGGGAAATGCTGTATGTCCTCCAGTCTGCTGTGCCCTTTCCCGGCAGAGTCGATTTGGGGATTATGGCAAGGCCTTTGGCACACCTGAAATTGAAGTGATCGTTGAAAAGGATATGATAGCTCAGATCAAGGTATTAAAGGGTGCTCCCTGTGGAGCAACATGGAATGCGGCAAAAAAAATAAAAAACATGCCCATTGAAAGGGCGTTGACACGATTTGGTCTTGAGGTCCAGTTTTTCTGTTCTGCAGATCCCGCGTCCTGGGATCCTCTTTGGGGGAAGAGTCCGGTCCATCTTGCGGCAGACATCCATTCTGCTGTTTTAAAGGCTGGTTTAAAGAAAAATAAAGAATGAAAAATTAATACCTGGATAAATTATTGAGAGACGCTTTTTTAATGATATCGGCACCAAATTTTTCCGATATTGAATCCACGGCTGTATCCACGGATTCCCACTGCTCTTTTGGCCTGTCCTGGTCCTGTATCAACTGCATCTGGACCGGGGTGTTTTTATCTTTGAGTGCGGTAACACCCACTCCCACCAGTCTGATTTTCTTTTTTAACAGGATTTTTTCATACAGGGCAAGGGCTTTATGAAATATAGCAGATGAAGAT